>CAZCKI010000230.1:0-5531 GCA_964498815.1 uncultured Burkholderiales bacterium | reverse complement strand
GCCGGGGCTGCCGAAAGTACCCTCGGCCAACGCCATCGACGTGGACGACAACGGCAAGATCATCGGCCTGTTCTAGCCGGACCAGGCAAGGCAAAAACGGCCGCGCAAGCGGCCGTTTTTCATTGTCCGGCTGCCTCAGACTTTGGTCGTCCGACCACGCTGGCAAGCCACGCCGCAATGGGAATGGCGATGATGCAACTGGCGATAAACCAGCTGGGGTGCGGGATCATGGCGAAATTGGCGGCGGCAAACAGCAGCACAAAGCCGCCGGCGATGGCGGCGTAGAGGCGCGGCTTTTCGTCCGCCACCTTGCAGGCGGTCCAGCCGCCGACAAAGGTGCCGGCAACGTAGGCCAGCAGCACCGACAGGAAGGCGCCCAGCGGCAAGGCAGCGACGTAGGCGGCCACGGCTTTAGGATCGTGGCGGTCGGGCATCTCGTCCGTGCCGTAGAGGAGGTGGCCGGCGGATTGGATCAGCGCAATAAAAACGGCGCTGGTGACGACGCCGACCAGGCCCGCCAGAAATTTGCGATTCATATAGGGTCTTGTCCCTTTGTGTCGATTTCCGATCCGATTTTCGCAGAAAATGATCGTTCCGGGCTGCAAGCCGGACCGCAACGATGGATAATCGCCATACCGTGGGTGCGGCATGGCAAAAAGCGCCATTCCGGGGCAAGATAGCGGTATTCATTGCAGTCCCATTTCAACGATCAGGCCAACAAGATGGAAATGATCGGCAAGTACAAGGTGGTGAAAGAGCTCGGCAAGGGGGCGACCGGCGCGGTCTACCTTTGCGAGGACTCGTTCAACAACCGCCAGGTGGCCATCAAGCTGATGTTCCCCGACGTGCTGAAGGACGCCGAAGACGGCGCGGCCTACAAGCAGATGTTCTTGAACGAGGCCTCGCTGGCCGGCAAGATCATGCATCCGCACATCGTCGCCATCCACGATGCCGTGGTCGAGGACGAGATGAGCTATATCGTCATGGAGTACGCCGAGGGCGGCACCCTCGAGAAGTACTGCAAGCCGGACAACCAGCTGAAGGCCGACGACATCGCCGAAATCGTTTTCAAGTGCGTGCGCGCGCTGTCCTTCGCGCACGCCGACGGCCTGATCCACCGCGACATCAAGCCCGGCAACATCCTGCACAAGTCCGGCACCGACATCAAGATTTGCGACTTCGGCGCGGCGGTCAATGTCATTTCCGACAAGACGCAGGCGATGCAGATCGGTTCGCCCCTGTACATGGCGCCCGAGTTGATCCGCGGCGGCAAGGCCACGGCGCAATCGGACATCTATTCGCTCGGCATGGTCATGTACATGCTGCTCGCCGGTCGGCCGCCGTACGAGGCTTCGAATGCCGCCAGTCTCTCGTACCAGATCGTCAATCACGAGCCGGAGCCGCCGTCGCGCTATCGCGAAGGCATTTCGGCGGCGATGGAAGACATCGTCAAGACGGCGATGAACAAGGACGCCAGCAAGCGCTACCCGTCCTGGGAGGATTTCGGCAAGGACCTCGCGGCGCTGTGGCAGGGCGAGCATCGCCCTCAGGAAACGCGCGGCGAAGTTTCGGATACGGAGCGGTTCAGCCTGCTGAAAACCCTGTCGTTTTTCCGTGGCTTCCCGGAGAACGAGTTGTGGGAAGTGCTGCGCATCAGCAAATGGCGTCCGTTCCCGGCCAATAACGTACTCATCAAGGAAGGCGACGTCGGCGATTCGTTCTTCGTGCTGGCGCAGGGCACCGTGAAGATTTCGCGCGGCAAGCGGCTCCTGAACGTGCTCGGTACCGGCGACTGCATCGGCGAAATGTCGTACCTGGCGAAGCGCGATGCGCCGCGTTCGGCGACGGTCACCACCGCCACCGACTCCATCATTATTAAAATCCGCGCGGTCGATCTCTCGTCGGCCAGCGCCAGTTGCCGCCAGTTGTTCGACCGCAAGTTCCTCGAGACGCTGGTCGAGCGCCTGGAGACCGCCAACCAGCAATTGGCGGTGACCTGATGAGTACCGCGCCGCTCGCCGCCACCGCGCTGTATGCGGCGCTGCTCGGCGTGCTGGTGGCGGTGCTGATGCTGGCGGTGATCCGCCTGCGCCGGAAACTGAAGGTAGGGCTGGGAGATGGCGGGCACAAGCAATTGCAGTGCGCGATCCGTGCACACGGCAACGCCATCGAAACGGTTCCAATTTTTCTCATCCTGTTGGCTGTGCTGGAGGCCAACGGCGGCAAACCGATGTTCCTGCACATCTGCGGTACGGTCTTCGTTCTCGCCCGCGTGCTGCACGCCGCCGGGCTGTCCGGCTATGCCGGTCCGTCGATGGGGCGTATGTCCGGCACGACAGTCACCATCGTCATCCTGTTCGTCCTCGCGACCGCCAATTTGATCAAAGTGTTCGGCTAAGGAGCTGCGCGTCCCGCCGGCCGGCACAGCCGCCGCTGGCTTCGCCGATCATTGCAAGCGTCGCCGCTTGCGGTTAGAGTCATCGCTGCACGCCACGCAACATCCCCCATTTGGAGACTGGAATGACGTCCATCGGTCATCGTCGCATTGACTTGTCGGTCGCATTGTTTGCCACCGTCAGCCTGCTGTTCACCGGTGGCGTACCCGCCCAGGTAGGTACCGACCGCATCGAGGGACTGCGCGACCACACGCCGCGCTGGCACGCCCTGACCGATGTGCGCCTGGTAGTCGCCCCAGGCAAGGTGATCGAACACGGCACGCTGGTGATGAAGGACGGCGTCATCCAGGCGGCCGGCGCGCAGGTGCAGATCCCCGCCGGTGCGCGCGTCTGGAAACTCGACGGCCGCACCGTCTACGCGGGCTTCGTCGACCTGGCCAGCAATGTCGGCGTGCCGGCCAATTTGCGCGCAGCGCCGTTCGTATTGCCGCCGCAGTTGCGTGCACCGGGTGCACCGCCGCCACCGGAAGTAAAGCCGCTGACGGCGCGCGCCATCGCCTCGCGCAACATCGCCGTGCACGCCGAGCAGGAAGTGGCGCAGCATCTGGAATGGAAGGCCGAAGAAGTGAAGGCAGCCCGCGACAGCGGCTTTACCAGCGTGCTGGCCGCACCTTCGGCGGGTGTATTCCGCGGACAGGGCGCGCTGGTCGATCTGGCCGACGGCACCGATGCCAAGGCGATGGTCTTGTTGCCGCGCGCCTCGACGCATGTTTCCCACGATGCCGAGCGTAGCTTCGGCAGGATCTATCCGAATTCGATGATGGGCGCGATCGCGCTGTTGCGTCAGACCTTCTACGATGCGCGCTGGTATCGTTCCGCGCAGGACGCCGCCGCCAAGGGTGGCGAGCGGCCCGAGCCGAACGCCACGCTGGATGCATTGCTGCCGGCGCTGGCCGGCAAGCAGCCGGTGATGTACCAGGCTGGCAGCGAACAGGATTTCAATCGTATTGCCAAAATCCGCGATGAATTTAAATTGCGCGTGGTGGCACAGGGCAATGGTTTCGAATACCGGCAACTCGCGCAACTGAAAGCGAGTGCGTTGCCGGTACTGGTGCCGGTCAATTTCCCGGCGGCGCCCGACGTGAGCAACCCGGACAGCGCACTCGACGTGCCGCTGGAACTGCTGCAGCACTGGGAGCAGGCGCCTTCCAACCTCTCGCGCCTGCACGCAGCCGGCATCGATTTCGCCATCACTGCCAACGGCGTGAAGGATATCGGCAAGGAGTTCTGGCCCAATCTGCGCACGGCGGTCAAGCGCGGCCTCGGCGCCGACCAGGCGCTGGCGGCGCTCACCAGCAACCCGGCGCGCCTGATCGGCGCGCCGAATCTCGGCACGCTGGAACCCGGCAAGATCGCCAACGTGGTGGTGGCGAGCGGCGATCTGTTCGCGAGCGACCAGGCCGAGATCGAATTAACTTTCGTCGACGGCAAGCCGTATCCGACGGCAGCCTACCAGCGCTTCGACGCACGCGGTACCTGGAGCGTGACGGAGAATGGTACGAACAAGACCTGGACCATAGCCGGCACCCGCGACAAGCCGCAGCTGGCGATGGAAGGCAACATCTGTGAGCTTGCGCTGAGCGGCCGCCAATTGATCGCGAGTTTTCCTTGCGGCAAGAATCCCGTCGGCGATCGCTTCAATGTAGTTGCCGAAGGCGACGGCGACAGTCTGCGCGGTACCCGGCAGGAGGTGGATGGCACACATACACTGTGGACGGCCACGCGCACCGCACCCTTCAACGAACCCGCTAAAGAAGCCAAGAACGATCCGCCGCCTGCACTGCCCATCACCTATCCGGCCGGGCCCTACGGCGTCGTCGCCAGCACGCGGCCCGCGCAGGTGTTGGTCAGGAACGCGACCCTCTGGACCAGCGCCGCCGCCGGCCGCATCGAGCACGGCGACTTGCTGGTCAAGGACGGCCGCATCGCAGCAGTCGGCCGTAATCTGGCCGCGCCCGAAGGCGCGTTGATCATCGACGCGACCGGCAAGGACGTTTCGCCGGGTGTGATCGACGCGCATTCGCACACCGCCATCCAGGGCGGTGTCAACGAGTCGTCGAGCTCGATCACGGCCGAGGTGCGCATCGGCGACATCATCGACGCCACCGACATCAACATCTACCGCGAGCTGGCCGGCGGCGTCACAGCGGCGAATGTGCTGCACGGTTCGGCCAACAGCATCGGCGGACAGAACCAGGTGATCAAGCTGCGCTGGGGGGCCGACGCCGAGAGCCTCAAGTTCGCCGGCGCCATGCCCGGCATCAAGTTCGCGCTGGGTGAGAACGTGAAGCAGTCGAATTGGGGCAGCGACAACAACAGCCGCTACCCGCAGACGCGGCTCGGCGTGGAGCAACTGCTGCGCGATGCCTTCCAGGCGGCGCGCGGCTATCGCGCCCAGCAGATCGAATGGCGCGAACACGGCAAGGCATTGGGTAAAGTCGAGCCGCGCCGCGACCTGCAACTCGATACCCTGGTGGAAATTCTCGACAAAAAGCGCGTAGTGCACATCCACTCCTACGTTGCCGATGAGATCCTCATGTTCGCGCGCCTGTCGCAGGAGTTCGGCTTCACCGTGGCGACCTTCCAGCACGTGCTGGAAGGTTACAAGGTGGCCGACGTGCTGGCCGCTATCGGCGCGGGCGGTTCCACCTTCGCCGATTGGTGGGGCTACAAGATGGAAGCGTTCGATGCCATCCCCGCCAACGGCGCGCTGATGCATCGAGCCGGCGTGGTGGTGACCTTCAATTCCGACAGCGACGAACTGGCGCGGCACCTCAACACCGAGGCGGCCAAAGCGATCAAATACGGCGGTGTCGCGCCGGTCGAGGCGCTCAAGTTCGTCACGCTGAACGCCGCCAAACAACTGCGTATCGACGATCGCGTCGGCTCGCTGGAGGTGGGCAAGGATGCCGACTTCGTCATCTGGAACACCAGCCCCCTGTCGAGCAATGCGCGCGCCGAGCAAACCTGGATCGAAGGCAAAAAATATTTCGACCGCGAAGCCGACGCGGCGATGCGCGTAACGGCATTGAAGGAGCGCGAGCGCCTGGTCGCCAAGGCCTTGGCGGCGCTGCC
>CAZCKI010000229.1:0-5538 GCA_964498815.1 uncultured Burkholderiales bacterium | reverse complement strand
CACCGAGAAGTACATGATCAGCACCAGCGCCACCCAGAAAGTCGGCAGGGAAAAGCCGATGATGGATACGGCCATGATGGCGCGGCCGACCAGCGAATCGGGTTTGAGGCCCGCCACCAACCCCAGCGGAATGCCGATCGCCACCGCCATCACCATCGCCGCCATGGCGAGCTCGATGGTGGCGGGCATTCTCGACAGGATCAGTTCCAGCGCGGGCATGCCATAGACGAACGAGCGGCCCAGGTCGCCGGTGACGGCACCCTTCAGGAACACGAGGTATTGCTCGATGAGCGGTTTATCGAGCCCGAGTGCCACGGTGGCGCGCAGCCGCTCGGCTTCATCCGCCTGCGGATTGACCAGCAGTTCGATCGGATTGCCGACCGCGAATACGCCGAGGAAGACGAGCAGCGACATCACCAGCAGGACGAAGCCGGATTGGGTCAGACGGCGCAGGGTGTAAGTCAACATCGGGTCAGCATCTGGGAAAAAATCGAGGCGAACATCGGGCGAACTACGATTGGAAGTGGGTGAAGGACCGGCTTGCGTCCTGGCCGCACCGTCCGCCTTGCGGGGTCCTGGCTCGGAACCTGCCTATGGTAATCGTTTCGCGCGGCCACGCCGCAACTCGCGTTGCGGCCGGCCGGCGGGTGTCAAGGCGCCGGCTTCAGGTCCATCGCCAGGGTGTATTGATCGACGCGGGCGCGGTATTTCATGGCTTTGGTGGTGGCCCAAGTCGACAGCTCATAGTGAACCGGAATGAGGCCGACGTCGTTCATGGCCATTTCGGCGGCGCGCTGGATCATGCCGTCGCGCTTCCTGTCGTCCATGGTGGCGAGCGCATCGGTGAGCAATTTGTCGAACGCCGGATTGGAATAGCGGCCGCGGTTGGTGACGCCCATGCCCTTGGCGGCGTCATAGGTCGCGAGCAGCGAACGCAATCCCGAGCCCTGCTCGTTCGATTCGGTACCCCAACCCAGCAGCATGTAGCCGAATTCGAGTTTGCTGGCGCGCGTGAAATAGACGCTGGACGGCATCGTCTCGACCTTCACATCGAGGCCGATCTTGGTGTACATCTGCGCGATCGCCTGGGCGATCTTGTCGTCGTTGATGTAGCGGTTGTTGGGGCCAAAAATGGTCAGGGCGAAACCGTTCGGGTAGCCGGCGTCGGCCAGCAGCTTCTTGGCGCCCTCCGGGTCGTAGGCAGCCGGCTTTAATTTTTTGCTGGTGCCGAAGAAACTATCGGCCAGCAATTGCGAGGCCGGCACCGCCTTCTTCTCCATCACGCGGTCGGCGATGGCCTCGCGGTTGATGGCCATCGACAGGGCGCGGCGTACGCGCACGTCGCGGAACGGGTTCTTGTCGAGCGGCTTGCCGTCCTTGGCGGTGACGAACGGCGGCGATTTATCGGTGCTTTGATTGAGGTGCACGTAGATGACCCGGTTGGTGACCTTGTCGACCAGTGTGAGGCGCGCATCGGCCGAAAGCTTGGCGATGTCGGCGGTCGGCACCGTCTCGATCATTTGCACATCGTTCGACAGGAGCGCCGCCACCCGCGCGGCTGGTGTCGTCAGCATCTTGAAGGTGATCTTTTCCCACGGCTGCTCGCCGGCCCAGTGGCCGTAGTTGGCCTTCAGCACCACGCGCTGGTTGGGAACGTACTCGACGAATTTGTACGGTCCGGTGCCGATCGCGGCTTTGCCGGAGTTGTAGTCCTCGGTGCCGGCTTTTTCGCCCGCGCCGCGCGAAACGATGCGCACCTGCGAGAGATCGGAAGGCAGCAGTACGTGCGGGCTCGCGGTCTTCAGGATCAGGGTGTAGGGATCGACCACCTTCACGTCGACGATCGGCTTGGTGAAGGTCGCCATCGACGACGGGCTGTTGGGTACGTTGGGCACGCGCTTCAGCGTGAACACCACGTCCTCGGCGGTGAACAGCGATCCGTCGTGAAAGTGCACGTTCTTGCGGAGCTTGAATTCCCAGGTCAGGTCGTCCAGCGCTTTCCACGAAGTCGCCAAAGCCGGGACCAATTTGCCGTTGGGGTCGTACATGACCAGCGGCTCGAAAATGTGCAGCGACAAGCCGTTGTTGGGAGTGAGGTTGTGATAGTGCGGGTCGATCGAGGTAATCGCCGCCTGCAGGCCGATGCTGATGTCGCGCGGCTTGTCGGCTGCCGCCGCCGCACCGGTGCAGCAGGCGAGCAGGACGAGCAGAAATCGGTGGATGCGCAGCATGAGGTTCCCCTTTTTGTCGTAGCCGGCGATGGGCCGCCGGGAAAGCGATAATAGCGCAATGTGTTTGCCGTGGTGAGGTACGGGCCTTGGCCTTGATTGAAAACTTCGAAAAGATGCTGGCCTCCGGCAAGGACTCGGCCCTGCTGCGCTTTTCGCTGGGCAACGAATACGCCAAGGCGGGCCAGCCGGCGCGCGCGGTGGAGCATTTGCAGGCGGCGGTGCGGCTCGATCCCGGCTACTCGGCGGCGTGGAAATGGCTCGGCAAGGCGCTCGCCGGGCTGGAGCGCAAGGACGAAGCCAAACGCGCCTATGAGCAGGGCATCGCCGCCGCCGAGGCCAAGGGCGACAAACAGGCGGCAAAGGAAATGGCGGTGTTTTTGAAGCGGCTCAGCCGGCCGTAGCGTCGGCCCGGGGCAAGCCCGCCAAAAACGCGCCGATACGCTCCGTACCGACGCCGCTCTCGACAAATGACCGGCCGATGCCGCGCAGCAGGATCAGGCGGATTACGCCGGCGTCATTCTTTTTGTCGCGGCCCATGTGCTCGAGCATCACGTCCCCCGAAATATCCGGCATCGCTACCGGCAGGCCGGTCCGCTCGAGCAGGATGAGGATGCGGCGCGCATCGTCTTCGGCCAGCACGCCGAGGTCGCGCGACAGACGTGCGGCCAGCATCATGCCGCAGCCGACCGCTTCGCCGTGCAACCAGGTGCCGTAACCGAGCGCGGTCTCGATGGCGTGGCCGAAGGTGTGGCCGAGGTTGAGCAGCGCCCGGCCGCCGGCGGCGGCGGTCTCGCGTTCGTCGGCGGCGACGATGCGCGCCTTGATGTCGCAGGAACGCCGGATCGCCTCCGTGAGCGCCACGGTCTCGCGCGCGAGCAAGCCGTCGAGATGCGTTTCCAGCCAGGCGAAGAAGTCGGCGTCGAGGCCGACGCCGTATTTGACGATCTCGCCCACGCCGGCGGCGAATTCCCGTTCCGGCAGCGAGCGCAATACGTCGGTATCGGCCAGCACCAGTTGGGGCTGGTGGAAGGCGCCGATCATGTTTTTGCCGCGTGCGTGATTGATGGCGGTCTTGCCGCCGACCGAAGAATCGACCTGCGCCAGCAGCGTGGTCGGAATCTGGATATACGGCACACCGCGTTGGTAGGTGGCCGCGGCAAAGCCGGCGATGTCGCCGATCACCCCGCCGCCGAGTGCCACCAGGGTCGTCTTGCGATCGCAGGAATGTTCGAGCAGCGCGTCGAAGACATAATTGAGCGCCGGCCAGTCCTTGAATTCTTCCCCGTCCGGCAGCTGTACCGGAATTACGGCGACGCCGCTCGCTTCGAGTCGCTTCGCCAGCGCCTCGCCGAACAGCGGCCACAGGGTGACGTTGGTGATCAGCGCCACCCGCTGCTGCGGCAGGTGCGCGATCAGACGCGCCGTATCGGCGAGCAGGCCGGGGCCGATGACGATAGGGTAGCCGCGCTCGCCCAGCGCTACGGTCAGCTCAACGGCAGGGTGCGGCGTTTTCATGAGATACCTTGGGTGGGAGGGAGTTCCAGCGTATAGCCCTGCTGCGCCATGCGTTCGATGATCAGGTCGGCCATGCGTCCGGCATGGTGGGTGGCGGCATCGAAGACCAGGTGGGCAGCCTGATGATATAGCGGCTCGCGCGCTTCCATCAACGCGCGCAGCTTGCCGGCAGGGTCGTCGCCCTGCAACAACGGGCGCTTGGTGTCGCGGCGCGTGCGTATCACCAGGTCGGCGAGCCGCGTCTGCAGGAAGACGACCAGGCCGTGTTCGCGCAGCGTGCGCCGGTTGTCCTCGCGCAGGATGACGCCGCCGCCGGTGGCGAGTACCAGGCCGCGACCGGCGCATACCTCGGCGATCAGCTGAGCCTCGCGCTCGCGAAAGCCCGCCTCTCCCTCGATCTCGAAAATGGTCGCGATCGCAACACCGGTGCGCCGCTCGATCTCGTGGTCGCAATCGAGGAAGCGCAGGCCGCAACGACGCGCCAGCGCTTTGCCGACCGTACTCTTGCCGGCGCCCGGCATCCCGATCAGAAAAATATTGTGTACCACGGTCATGGCGTCTGCCTGCTGCGGCTCGCGGCAATGGCGAAATGTGCCCTACAGTAAAACAAAACGGGGCGCTGCGCGCCCCGAGTGGTCTGTTGAGGGTTTATCGTTATGGCTGCAAACCCGTACCCCGCTTAGCGAACCAGCAACTGCGATTTCTGGATGCGCGGCGTGATGAAAATCAGCAACTCGGTCTTGTGATCGCTCTTTTGCGTGCGCTTGAAGAAGTTGCCGATAAACGGAATGTCGCCCAGGAACGGAATCTGCGAGACGTCGGTACGGACCGCCTGCTCGTAAATGCCGCCCAGCACGGCGGTATCGCCGTTGTCCACCACCACCTGGGTGTTGAGCGTCTTGGTGTCGATCGACGGCACACCGGCGAACACCTGGCCGATGGAATCCTTCTTGATTTCCACGTCCATGATGATCTTGTCGTCCGGCGAAATTTGCGGCGTGACGGCAAGCGACAACACGGCTTCGACGAACGCGACCGTGACGCCGCCGCTGGATGCCTGGGTGCCGTAGGGAATCTTGGTGCCCTGGGTAATGGTCGCCTTCTTCTTGTCGGGTGCGACGATGCGCGGATTCGACACCACCTTGCCGCGACCATCGACTTCCAGCGCCGACAATTCCAGCTCGATCAGGTTGTTGTTGGCCGCATTGAGGATTTGCACACCGATCGATCCGCCACCGGCAGCCGGCAGGTTCACGCTGATCGGCGAGTCCGCGCTGGACGGCAGGGTGCCGCCGGCGATGCGGTGCGCATTGTCGATATTGCCGGCCAGGCCGATGTTGCGGTTGCCGATCGACGCACCTGCGGCGAAATTGAACTTGGCGCCGATGTCGCGGCTCCAGGTATCGTCGGCGACGACGATGCGCGCCTCGATCAACACCTGGCGCACCGGGATGTCGAGCTGGCTGATCATGCGCCGCACTTCTTCCAGCCGGGTCGGCACGTCCTGCACGAAAATCGTATTGGTGCGGTTGTCGACGGTGACACTGCCGCGCTTGGAGAGGATCTTCTGGTCCTTGTCGGACAGGATCGTCTTGACGTCGCTGCCCTTGGCGTAAGAGAGCTCGAACGATTCGGTGCGCAGCGGTTCCAGCTCGGTGATCTGCTGCTGCGTTTCCAGCAGCAGTTTTTCCTTGATGGCGATTTCATCCAGCGGCGCGATCGATACCACGTTGCCGGACTTGCGCTTGCCGAGGCCCTTGGCCGACAGGATGATGTCGAGCGCCTGGTCCCA
>CAZCKI010000228.1:0-5545 GCA_964498815.1 uncultured Burkholderiales bacterium | reverse complement strand
CAGGGTTCCCGGCGAAGCCGGGATGCGACGCGAAGCAAGCCCGTAATGAATCGCCAACACTGCTGGGCTGCGCCACGCGGACGTGTCCGGCGATTCATCCCGCCAAGACCGCGCGCGACCCCAATACTTCGTCAGACCTTCCCTAGCGATTGCCGGCGTCTTCCCCACCACCGCCGGTATTGCCTCCGCCGTTGCCGCCACCGGCAGTGGCCGGACGGCGATGACGACCACGGAAGTTGCGGCGCATGCGGCTGCGGCGCGTCTTGGGCGCGTTGGGATTGTTGGGGCCATTCGACGCCCCTGCGCCGGCCACCGGTGGTGCGTAGTTGCCTGGGCCGGCTGCAGCGTCCAATTGGCTGTCCGACAGCGGCGGCGGCGCCATGCGATTGCCTGCGCCTTCGTCTTCATCGACGTCGAATGCGACGGCCCCGACCGCGGCGGTTGCCGGCAGGATATTCGCATTGCGCTCTTGTGGTGGGCCCTTCTTGCCGCGCCGCGGGCGCGGTCCGCGCCCTTGCGGACGCTCAGTCGGCTCTGCCCCGGCTTCGATATTTCTCTTCGGGCCTTCGCGATTGCCGCGGCCGGACCGGCCTTCGGCACCGCGCCCCGGCGCTTCCGCACCGTCGGCCTTCATGCCCACCCAGGTCAGCACATTGCGCACCTGCGCGGGATCAAGCTCCATCATCTTGCCGCGCAGCAGGCGCGGCGGCAGTTCGATCTTGCCGAAACGCACGCGGATCAGGCGCGAGACGGTGAGGCCGACCGCCTCGAACATCTTGCGCACTTCGCGATTGCGGCCTTCTTTGATCAGCACGTGGTACCACTGGTTGGCGGCATCGCCGCCTTCCGGTCCGCGCTTGTCGATGGCATCAAACTTGGCAGGACGGCTTTCGCCGTCTTCTTCGTCCTCGATCTCGACACCCGCCAGCAATTTGGCCGTCTGCTCTTCGTTCAATTCGCCCAGCACGCGCACCGCGTATTCGCGCTCGACTTCGTAACGCGGGTGCATCATGCGATTGGCCAGTTCACCGCTGGTGGTGAAAATCAGCAAGCCGGAGGTGTTGATATCGAGCCTGCCGATGGCAACCCACTTGCCGTTTTCGACCCGCGGCAGGTTGTCGAACACGGTGATGCGGTTGCCCGGGTCGGAGGTGGTGACGATTTCGCCTTCCGGCTTGTGATAGAGCAGGACGCGCGGCAGCTCTTCGCTGAACTTGATCTTGACCGGGCGCTGGTCGATCATCACCGTGTCGCCGGCCGCCACCGACATGCCGGTGTTGGCGACGATGCCGTTGACCATGACACGGCCCGAGGCAATCATGATTTCCAGGTCGCGGCGCGAGCCGTGTCCCGACTGCGCCAGCACCTTGTGCAGGCGCTCGCGCTTGATATTGCTGCTGGCGGCGAGCGCCTCGGCAAACTGGCCGGACTTGACTTCGTCTCCCAGGCGGCGCGTTTCGGCGACCTCGGAAATGAGCTGCTTTTGTACCGGCGCCGTACGGAATGGGGTCTTTTTGCCGCCGCGATTCTTGCGCGATTTCGGCGGCGCATCGCCACGCGGTGGACGTGGACCGGCAGGTCCACGTGCCTGGCGCGGTCCCGCGGGACCGGCCGCGGTCTGCATCCCGCCGCCTTGCGGGCGCGCCTTGCCACGGGCGCCGCCGCGCCGCTTGGTGGTGTTGCCGATATTGTCGTTGACGACTCCGCCGCCCTTGCCGCGCCGCTTGCCGACGCCACGACGAGTGTCGCCACCGCTGTCATCGGCCTCTTTTTCCTCGCCGATATAGCGGCCGTCAACATAGCCGCGCGCCGGAGTGCGGATCACCGCGCGCTTGATCATTGCGGGTCTCCAGCAGGCGGCAAGGCCTCGGCAATCTCGCCGGGCAGGTTCGCAGTGTCGCTGTTCGGGTCTTCCCGCACGTCTTCGGTTGCGGCAACGTGATCGCCGCTTGCCACACCCGGCAGCTGCGGCGCCTCACTCCCGGCCGACAGCGCGGCACCGGCCTGCGAAAGGTCGAGTGTGGCCTGCAGTTCATGCAGGGGCGGCAATTCTTCCAGCGAACGCAGGTTGAGGTCATCGAGAAAATGCCGGGTAGTGGCAAACAGCGCCGGGCGTCCCGGCACTTCGCGGTGGCCGACCTGATCGATCCAGCCGCGGTCTTCCAGCGTCTTCAGAATGTGGGGCGATACCACCACGCCGCGGATATCCTCGATATCGCCGCGCGTGACCGGCTGGCGGTAGGCGATGATGGCGAGTGTCTCCAATACGGCGCGCGAATAGCGCGGCGGCTTTTCGTTGTTGATGCGATCGAGATACTTCTGGTATTCGGGCTTGATGCGAAAGCGATAACCGCTCGCTACCAGCGCCAGTTCCACGCTGCGACCGGTCCATTCGGCGCGTAGTTCGTCCAGCAGGATGCGGATCGTTTCGATGGCGAGCTCGCCATCGAAAATCTTCTTCAACTCGTTCAGCGACAGCGGCTCGCTGGCGGCAAGCAAGGCCGCTTCCAGCGCGCGCCGCGCCTCGGCCACGTCGATGGTCATGCCACCGCTGCCGCCGCCGGAAGGCTCTTCGCCGCTTTGGTCTGGTTCTGGTTTGACTTGCTCTGCTTGCATGCCGCTACTCTCAGTCACCGGGTTCGAGCGCGGGCATCTCGGCCTCGCGCAATTTCACATAGATGGGGTCGAAGGCTGCGCTTTGCGTCAGCTCGATCAGGGATTCGCGTGCCAATTCCAGCATTGCCAAAAAGCTCACAACGACAACGGCGACGCCGCCTTCGACATCGAACAATTCTTCGAACGGGACGAAGCCTTTGCCGGCCAGCTCACGCAGGATGCGGCTCATATGCGCGCGCACAGAAAGCTCCTCGCGCGTGACGCGGTGCTTGCGATTGCTATGCGCGCGGGCGAGGATGGCGCGCCAGGCGTCGGTCAGGTCCACCTGCAAGACGGTCGGCACGCGCGCCACCAGACTTTGTTCGACCAGCACTTCGACCAGGGTGAAATCGCGTTCGCGACGGGGCAGGCGATCGAGCGCCTGCGAGGCAGCTTTCATCTGCTCGTATTCGAGCAGGCGCCGCACCAGCTCGGCGCGCGGATCGTCGGGCTCGGCCTCGTTTTCTCGCGGCGGACGCGGCAACAACATGCGCGATTTGATTTCGATCAGCATCGCCGCCATCAGCAGGTATTCGGCGGCCAGTTCCAGACGCGTCTCGCGCATGCCCTCGACGTAGACCATGTACTGCCGCGTCAGCTCCGCCATCGGAATATCGAGGATGTCGAGCGAATGGCGGCGGATCAGGTAGAGAAGCAGGTCGAGCGGGCCTTCGAATTGTTCGAGAATGACCGACAGGGCGTCCGGCGGGATAAACAGGTCGGTCGGCATCTCCGACATCGCCTCACCGCGAATGCGTGCCACCGGCATCGGCATGTCGAGCGATTGCTGCCCGCTGTTGTCGCTGACCAGTTCGACGCTCATGGCATCTTTCCGTACAAGTATTCCGCCGCCAGCACCGTCATGCGCTTGCCGTCATGGTCTACCCCGGGTTCGATTTTCAGCTCCCACGACGATTTGACGCCAAGGGTCTTGGCGACGGCTTCGGCCATGGCGAAGAAATGCTTGCCGCGGCTGAATCGTTCGACGCCTTGCTGGTCGACTTCGGCACCGTGCTCGAGCTGCATATGATTCGGATCGATATCCTTGTCGCCGAGCATGATGACCAGATGACGGCTGAACGCCTGACGCAGGCGCATTTCGGCCCCCGGCAAGTCTTTGGTCGAATACGGCATGCCGGGCAGGCTGGAAGTGGCGCGCCACTCCGGCAGCGTGTACCAGCCCGCGTTGGCAGCGACTGCCGCTTCGACGCGATTGTCCGGATACAGCAGCACCAGCCGTTCAACGAACTGGGCGCCGGCCGAATGTCCATAGATACGGTAACCGGCGCTCACGTTGCCGGTGTCTTTCTTGACGCGGTCGAATAGTTTTTCCACCACGGCGATGGTCATTTCCGAAACCTGGGAAAAATCCTTGCCGCCCAGGGTGTAATCGGTAGCGTGTTTGTAGAGATGCTTGCTGAATTTGGGGGCGACAATCAACACGCCGTGGCGGTCGGCAATATCGACCCAGCGCTGGCGATTGACGTCGGCGTTGCGGCTGATGCCGTGCATGACAAACTGGATCGGCGAATTCGGCCCGAAATTTTTCGGTTGATATACCAGTACCTCGATGGTCCGGTGCGGGCTCGCTTCGAACATGAGAGTCGATTTGCCGACCGGATACGCGATCGCCGGCAACGTAGCGAACCAGAGCAGCCAAGCCGCCAGGCACGAGCAGTGCCGGTTCATCGGTAGTTCAATCCCATGGCATCGCGCACGTCGCGCATCGTTTCCTCGGCGCTCGCCTGCGCTTTTTCGCAGCCGTCGGCGAGGATGTTCTTCACCAGCGTCGGATCTTCCTCGTAGGGTTGCGCGCGTTCGCGCATCGGTTTCAATTCCTCGACGATCGCGTCGATCACCGGCTGCTTGCATTCGAGGCAGCCGATACCGGCGCTTTTGCAGCCGGCCACCACCCAGTCGCGACGGGCGTCGTCCGAGTAGATTTGATGGAGCTGCCAGACCGGACACTTCTCCGGGTCGCCAGGATCATTGCGGCGGACTCGCGCCGGGTCGGTCGGCATCTTGCGCACCTTGGCGCTGATATCGTCCGGCAAGTCGCGCAAATCGATGGTGTTGCCGAGGCTTTTCGACATCTTGTCGCCGTCGGTTCCGACCACGCGCGGCGTCCGTGTCAGCAGCGCCTGCGGTTCGGCAAGGATCATCTTGCCGCCACCCTCGAGGTACCCGAACAGGCGTTCGCGGTCGCCCATCGACAGGTTTTGCAGGTCGGAAAGCAATTCGCGCGCGGCGGCCAGAGCGCCGTCGTCGCCTTCCTGCTGGTACCGCGTGCGCAACTGGTTGTATAGCTTGGCTTTCTTGGCGCCCATTTTCTTGATCGCCGCTTCCGCCTTTTCCTCGAAGCCTTTTTCGCGCCCGAACAAATGGTTGAAACGGCGCGCGATCTCGCGGGTCAATTCGATATGCGATACCTGGTCTTCGCCTACCGGCACGCCGTTGGCGCGATAGATGAGAATGTCCGCCGCCTGCATCAATGGGTAGCCGAGGAAGCCGTAGGTGGTCAGGTCGCGCCCGTGCTGGCCCTGTTTTTCCACCTGGTCCTTGTAGGTCGGCACCCGCTCCAGCCAGGAAAGAGGCGTGAAGAACGACATCAGCAGGGTCAGTTCGGCGTGTTGCGGAACCCTGGATTGGACGAACAGGGTCGCCAGCGCGGGGTCGAGTCCGGCCGCGATCCAGTCGATGACGGTGTCGTAGGTGTACTCCTCGATGACCTCGGGCGTTTCGTAGTGCGTGGTCAACGCGTGCCAGTCGGCGACGAAAAAGAAACACGGTTGCTCGTGTTGCAACCGGGTCCAGTTTTTCAGGGCGCCATGGTAGTGGCCGATGTGCAGGCGTCCGGTGGGACGCATGCCCGATAAAACTCTATCTGCGA
>CAZCKI010000227.1:0-5568 GCA_964498815.1 uncultured Burkholderiales bacterium | reverse complement strand
GTGCGCCGCGAAGTGACCATCATGCTGGCCGACCTGCGCGGCTTCACCGCCATCACCGCGACCCAACCTGCCGGCCTCGTCATCACCATGCTCAACCGCTGCCTGGCGCGCATGAGCGAGATCATCGTCAGCTACCACGGCACCATCGACAAGTTCATGGGCGATTCGATCATGGTGCTGTTCGGCGCACCGATCGAGCGCGACGACGACGTGCAGCGCGCCCTCACCTGCGCGGTGGAAATGCAGCTCGCCATGATCGAACTCAACAACCGCTACCGCCAGGACCGCATCCCCGAATTGTTCATGGGTATCGGCATCAACACCGGTATGGTGATGGCGGGCAAGTTCGGCTCCGATCACTATTCCGAGTACACCGTGATCGGCAACGAGGTGAACCTCGCCTCGCGCATCGAGGCTTTCAGCCTGCGCGGACAGGTGCTGATCAGCGAAAACACCTACGAAAAATGCACCGACTACGTGACCGTCGGCGAATCGATGGAAGTGCACGTAAAAGGCAAGGCGCAGCCGGTGGTGCTGCGCGAATTGCTGGCGATCCCGTCGCGGCAATTGGCGGTGCCGCGCCAGGAGATCCGCCGCAGCCACCGCGTGGAAGTGAAGCTGCCGGCGCGCCTGCAATTGATCCAGAACAAAATCGTGGTACCGCACCTGATCAGCGCAACCATCCGCGACATCGGCTACCACGGCGTGCTGATGGAGCTGGAATATCCGATCGAATTGCACAACGAAGTAAAACTGTCTTTCGACCTGAGACTGGTCGAGTTCATGGCCGAGGAAATCTACGCCAAGGTGGTGAAGGTGAAGCAGGAGGGAGACCGCCTGCTGGCCGGCATGGAATTCACCTCGGTGTCGCCCGAGACCACCGCCAAGATCCAGCTCTTCGTGCAACTGCTGGTGGTGGCCGAGTAGTCTTCGAACAACCTGCGTGCCCTACTTTGCCGCCTTGGCGATGCGCTGGCGGCGCGATTCGTAGAGGCAAATCCCGCTCGCCACCGAAACATTGAGGCTCTCCACCGAGCCAAACATGGGGATCGACACGATCTGGTCGCAAAGGTCGCGCGTCAAGCGCCGCAAGCCGTCGCCTTCCGCGCCCAGCACCCAGGCCATCGGCCCGGACAGATCGGCCGCAAACAAATCGGTTTGCCCGCCATCGTCGGTGCCGGTGAGCCAGATGCCACGATCCTTCAAATCGCGCAAGGTGCGGGCGAGATTGGTGACCGTAATGTAGGGAACCGTCTCGGCCGCACCCGAGGCCACTTTCATGACCGCAGCGGTGAGACCCACACTCTTGTCCTTGGGTGCGATCACCGCGTGCACACCGGCCGCGTCGGCCACCCGCAGGCAGGCGCCGAGATTGTGCGGATCGGTGATGCCGTCCAGCACCAATAACAAGGGCGGACCGCGCGAGGCGTCCAGCGTATCGAGCACATCGTCGACGAACTGCGGCAACTGCACCGGCTCGACGAAGGCGACCACGCCCTGGTGGCGCGCATTGCCGGTCATGCCGTCGAGGCGCTTGCCGTCGACCGCGAGGGTGCGCACGCTCTTGTCCTTGGCCAGCGCCAACAAATCCTTCATGCGCGCGTCGCTGCGCTCGGCATCGACGTAGATTTCGCGCATGCCCTCAGCGCGCACCTTGAGGCGCGAATTCACCGCGTGAAAGCCGATCACCGCCTGCAACTTCATTTGGATTTTTTCTTCGACAGCAACGCACCTCGGCCGGAACCCTTATTCGCGGCGGGGAGTCCCGCGAGCGGTGTCACCGGCGGATTGGCGCTGGTGACGGTGAGGACGGTCGCATCGGCGGGCGGCGTGACTTTGCGCCCTTTGCCTTGTGCCTGTGCCTGGGCCAGCGCCGGCTTCGGCGCGGAGGTCTGCGCAGCGGGCGGTGCCGCCTCCGGCATCGGTGCCGACGTCTTCAGACGCTCGCCCGCCAGCACGAAATCGATCTTGGCGGTTTCGATGTCGACGCGCGCCACCTTGATATTGACGCGGTCGGCCAGCTGGAATTTCTTGCGGGTGCGCTCGCCGACGATCTGGTGTTTGCCCTGGTCGAAGTGGAAATAATCCTGGCCCAGTTCGGAGATATGCACCAGGCCTTCCACGTAGACGTCGTCCAGCGTCACGAATATGCCGAAGCCGGTCACGCCGGAAATGGTGCCGGCGAAGGTTTCGCCGAGGCGATCCTTCATGTAGTAGCACTTCAACCAGGCGGTGACGTCGCGGGTGGCTTCGTCAGCGCGGCGCTCGGTCATTGAGCAGTGCTCGCCCAACACGTCCCAGGGCATTTTCGGGTCGAATATCTCGCCCTTCAGCACCGCCTTGATGGCGCGATGGGTGAGGAGATCGGGATAGCGCCGGATCGGCGAAGTGAAATGCGTGTAGGCCTCGTAAGCCAATCCAAAGTGGCCTGCGTTGTCCGGCGAATATACCGCCTGCTTCATGGAACGCAGCATCACCGTTTGCAGCAAGGGCGCGTCGGGGCGCGGCTTGATTTTTTGCAGGGTCTCGGCATAGTCGCGCGGCGCGGGTTCCTTGCCGCCCGGCAATTGCAGGCCGAAGTCCTTCAGCATGGCGCGCAGCGCCGTCAATTTCTCCTCGGCCGGCGGCTCGTGCACGCGGTACAACACCGGATGTTCGCTTTCAGCCAGGAATTCAGCCGCGCAGACGTTGGCAGCCAGCATGCATTCCTCAATGAGGCGATGGGCATCGTTGCGCTGGGTCGGTACGATGCGTTCGATCTTGCCACCTTCGTCGAACAGCATCATCGTTTCGGCGCTGTCGAAGTCGATCGCGCCGCGCTTGTTGCGAGCGCCCAGCAGCGCCTGGAATACTTCATCGAGATGCCCGAGATGCGGCAGCAAGGCGTTCGCGATGCCGTGGTCCGGCTCGAGGAGATAGAGCGCCTTGGCGACCTTGGTATAGGTAAGCCGCGCGGCCGAATGGAACACCGCGTTGCAAAACCGGTAGCGCTTGATTTCGCCGGCGGCCGAAATCGACATCTCGCACACCAGCGCCAGGCGATCGACATCCGGCTTCAGCGAGCACATCTCGTTGGACAGCGCTTCCGGCAGCATCGGGATCACCCGGCGCGGGAAGTACACGGAAGTGCCGCGTTCGCGCGCCTCGCGATCGAGGGCGTCGCCCGGCTTCACATAGTGCGATACGTCGGCGATCGCCACCAGCAGGCGGAAACCCTTGCCCTGGCGTTCGCAATAGACGGCATCGTCGAAATCGCGCGCGGTCTCGCCGTCGATGGTCACGAACGGCAGCGCGCGCAGGTCCTCGCGGCCTTCCATATCCTTGGCCGTCACTTTCTTGGGCACTTTCTTTTCGAGCGCCACCACGTCGTCCGGCCACTCGTGCGGCAGATCGTGTTTGCGCAGCGCGATTTCGATTTCCATGCCGGGATCGGCGTAATTACCCAGCACCTCGATCACCCGCGCCACCGGCTCGGAATTGCGCGCCGGCTGTGCGACCAGTTCGACCGTCACCACCTGTCCCGGCTTGGCGCCGCCGTCGAAGCCGGGTTCGACGACGATATCCTGGTTGATGCGCTTGTTTTCGGCGACCACGAACAACACGCCGTGTTCGACGAACAGGCGACCCACCACCTTGCTGTTGCCGCGCTCGAGCACTTCGACGATGGTGGCCTCGCGGCGCCCCTTTCGGTCGACGCCGATTTCACGCACCACGGCGCGGTCGCGGTCGAGCACCTTGTGCATCTGCTTGGGCCCCAGGAACAGGTCGTCGGAGCCGTCGTCCGGAATCAGGAAACCGAAGCCGTCCGGATGCCCCTGCACGCGACCGGCGATCAGGTCGAGCTTGCCGACCAGGCAGATGTCGCCGCGGCGGTTTTTCATGACCTGGCCGTCGCGCTCCATGGCGTTGATGCGGCGAACGAAGCCGTCCTGCTCGTCCGGGCCGATTTCGAGACGGGCGCTGAGACCGGCCGAATCCATCGGCACGCCGGCCTCGGTAAGCACTTCCAGAATCAGCTCGCGGCTGGGAATCGGGTTTTCGTAGGTCGCCTGCTCGCGCGCCAATTGCGGATCGGCGGCACGCGAGGCCGGTTTCTTATTGTTCTTCTTCGACTGGGTGGACACGGGGGGCCTTTTCGGCTAGTATTCGCCCTTCATTTTACGCGAGAGCAGCCTGGATAGCCCGCGTATTTGCAAGCCCAGATGGCGGAATTGGTAGACGCACTAGGTTCAGGTCCTAGCGGTGGCAACACTGTGGAGGTTCGAGTCCTCTTCTGGGCACCATTTCAAAAAGCCGCGCAAGCGGCTTTTCTTTTTGTAGCTACGTAATTCAACCATGTAGCCAGATCAAAGCCGACCGGCTGAAAACCGGATATTCTCGGCACATGGTGCGAATCTTTGCCTCGCTCTTACTTTTCGTGCTGCTCGCCTGCGGATGCCGCGCGGCCTGCGCTGTTGCGGACGCAAAAACGCTTCCGACTCTTGCGCAACTCGAGAAGGCCGGCGCCACCGTCGGCAAAGTGCGGGTCGAGGTGCAAAACATCTTCGACCTCAGCGATCCGCGCGAGGACTACGGCTTGTACAAATGGGTCAATACGCTGCATATTGCCACCCGCCCGGTCGTGGTCGAAAAGTCGCTGCTGTTTCATACCGGCGAACGCGTTTCGCTACGTCTGATCGACGAAACCGAACGAGTATTGCGCAGCAACCGCTATCTGTACGATGTGCGCATCGTGCCGGTTGCGGTGCACGAAAACGTGGTCGATATCGACGTCATCACGCGCGATACCTGGAGCCTGGACGTCGCCGGTAACCTGTCTCGTTCCGGCGGCAGCAACACCACCAGCTTCGGCCTCAAGGAATACAACGTCCTCGGCACCGGCCTCAGGCTCGGTTATTCGCATACCTCCAATACCGACCGAAAAGGCTCCGAACTCGAAGTCGCCTACCCGCAGGCATTCGACGGCTGGACCCGTTTCCAGTTCCTGCGCGGCAAGTACGACGACGGCAGCCGAACTTCATACGCCATCACGCGGCCTTTCTTCGCGCTCGACACGCGCTGGGCGGCCAACATTGCCGCCGACCGGCAGGATCGCATCGACACGATCTACAACAGCGGCGATACCGTCAGCGAGTATCGCCATCGACTGCATGCGGGTGAGTTGTCCGGCGGCTGGTCGCCGGGTTTGCACGACGGCTGGGTACAACGCTATACGGCCGGGCTCGCCCAGATCGATGATGCCTATGCGCTGGAACCCGGGCGTGTGGCGCCGGCCGTCCTTCCGGTCGATCAGAAGATGCACGGCCTTCTGCTGCGCGCCGAGTGGCTGGAAGACCAATACAAAAAGGTAAAGAATCGCGACCTGATCGAGCGAACCGAGTTCTTCGACCTGGGTTTCCGCGCCCGCGTGCAGGTGATTCGCTCGCTGCCGGCCTGGGGCGCTTCACAACCCGCCTGGCTGTATCGCGCCGAGGCCGCAGACGGCGTCGCACTGCCCTGGCGCCACGATCTGCTGGCCAACGCCACGATCGAGCGACGCATCGCCAGCACCGGCGCGCCGATGACGCA
>CAZCKI010000226.1:0-5578 GCA_964498815.1 uncultured Burkholderiales bacterium | reverse complement strand
CGTCACGGCCGACGCCACCTCGCTCGCGCAAACGCAGTTCGTCAACGAGGAGATCGAGGCGATCCTGTTGCGCCTCATCAAGAAGGCCGACGGCGATCTGAACAAGGCGCAGCGCGGCATCGTCTTCATCGACGAAATCGACAAATTAAAATCCACCGGCAGCAAGGCGCCCACCACCTCTGGCGAGGGTGTGCAACACGCGCTGCTCAAGATCATGGAAGGCTCGCTGGTCAGGGTCGGCGACGTCGCCATCGATACCACCAACATCCTCTTCATCTGTGGCGGCGCTTTTGTAGGTCTCGAAAACATCCTCGCCAACAGCCAGGCGTACGGCTTCATTTCGGTCGGCGACGGCACCAACCAGCGCATCCTCGACCGGCTCAATTCGCGCATCAAACCCACCGACCTGATCGCCTTTGGTCTGATCCCAGAATTCACCGGGCGGCTGCCGGTGGTGGCGAGCCTGAAGTCGCTCACCCGCGACATGATGGTGCGCATCATGACCGAGCCGAAGAACTGCCTGTACAACCAGTTCAAGGAAGTAGTCAAAAGCGAAGGTGCGGAGCTCACCATCGAAACGCGCGTGTTCGAGGAGATCGCCTCGCTCGCGGTCGAATACAAGGTCGGCGCACGCAGCCT
Source organism: uncultured Burkholderiales bacterium (assembly GCA_964498815.1). Classification (GTDB taxonomy): domain Bacteria; phylum Pseudomonadota; class Gammaproteobacteria; order Burkholderiales; family Usitatibacteraceae; genus UKL13-2. Next base: position 4,939 of record CAZCKI010000226.1, on the reverse strand, counting down.
GCGCGGCATTTTCGAGGAAATGTTCACCCCGGTGCTGTTTCAGCTGCCCGATCGCGGCGACATCAAGAAAGTACAGATCAAATCGCTGTTCGAAGAGGCGATCTTGTCGACAAGCTGAGGCGAATCAACGCGGCCGTCCGCCGAGGATGCGCGCCGGCAGCAACACGATCGCGCGCAGCAGTTCGAAGGCGCCTTCCACGGCGACGCCGAGCAGCCGGAACGGCAGCAGCAACAGCCACACGAACGGATAAAGGATCAGAGCCAGCAGCGCCAGCGGCCAGCACAGCACCAGCAAAATCAGCCACAACAGGAATTTCATCGGCGTTCTCCCGGCGCAAAGGCGCCTGCGCGAAACCTCATGGTATCGCGAACCCGACGCAATGCGCAGCGGCCTGGCTTGACGAGTTTACTTCCCCGACGAGGGAATGATGGCGGTAAAGATGTGCGCGCCCAGCATGAAGCAGCAGAAAATCACCGGCGTATAACCGCCGCCCCACATCTTCGAGTGCTTCCAGATCGGCAGCGACAGGATCAATACAAATACCAAGGCGAGCGAAATGATCAGAGTGGTGCTCATGTTGTCTCCATTTGGGTGCGCTGTGGACAACGTGTACACCGGGGTAGAGGTATCGTGGCCTGCAAGGCCGGGAGCATGTCCGATACCGCAAGGTCGCCTGACAAAATGACCGCTTTCGGCCATTGCAGCCTGTACGGGACTTCATTTTGTCAGACGCCCTAAGTTACTCACTATGGCAGGGTTTGCAATACCGCGTACGAATCGTTTTTCAGGGCTTGGCCTCGAAGGCCACGCGCTCGACCTTGTAGCCCATTCCGGCCAGCAATTGGGTGACCCCTTTCGGCCCCACCATGTGCAGCGTGCCGATCGCCACGAACACCCGCTTGCCTTCCTTGTGCAGCTTGTCGATGCCGGCCGCGAGACCTGCATTGCGATCGTCGTTGATGCGTCGCATGAACCTGCGCTCGGGCTCGGTGGTGGTGCAATCGCACCACTGCTCGAAGCTCTGCAGGTCGGCGAGATTGCCGTTGGCCCAATCCTCGGTCAGCCGTTGCGTTTGCTTGCGCTGCTTGCCCGACTCGAACAGGGTGAGGCTGCTATCGACCAGTTCCATTGATTCCTTGTCGCTGCCGCCCAGCAATGTGCGCATCTGCAGCTCCGCCGTTTCCAGTCCCACCACCGGCTTGGCCACACTCTTGGCAATGCTCGCCAGGAAAAAATCGCTGCCATACGACGCCTCCAGCCCCGCCAGGCGCGCATCGAATATGGTCACGGTGATGAGCTGCATCACCGCGTGGCGTCCCGCGATCAGCGACACCGGCGCGCACACCTTTTCCGCCACTGCGTTCATGCGCTGCTGCAAGGGCGGCGGCAACACCAGCGTCTTGATGCCGAGCGATTCCGGCTGCGAAACCTTGGCCTGCACCTCCGGGCTCAGCACATCGAGTTCCAGCGCCAGCGTGTCGGTATCGCGAAACGCCGCCGCTGTCTTCGGCCCCGGGAACAGCCACTCCAGACGGTTGACGTGGATGGTGCCGTACAGATAGCCGGTGCGCCCGTTGCGCTCGAACTTCCACAGCACGCCGTGGTCGCGCGCCTCGGCCGAAAGCTGCTTCGCCTTTTCCGGCGTGAGCGGTGCGGGCGGTGGCGGACAGGCGGTCTGGGCAAGCGCCGCCGGCGATAGCAAGCACGCGGCCCAGCCCAGGAAAATCGCCGCAAACTTGCGCGGGAACAGGAATTGCGATTTCATGGGATTCCCCAAGGCACGATGCTGACACCATACGCCTGCTTTGCGATCAGGGCCATTGCGGGAACCTTTGCGAGTCCCCGCGGGAATAGCCCACTGGCTCACACCATTCATGAAACTCGCCATGACCCTGCGACCAACGCTGCGCTCTCTTCTCGGTTTTGCCTGTGTCGCCGCTGCCCTGACCGCGCACGGTGCGCCCACCGCCCGCACTATCGCCGAATTTCCCGAGAAATTTCCTTACCGTGCGTACGACACCGCCGATGCGCTCGGCCGCACCATTCATTTCTATCTGACCGATGCCGACGCCAGGGACGACCGTCCGCTGATCCTGGTGTTGCAAGGCTCGGGCTGCTCGTCCAACTTCACCTTGCGCGAGGGCCAGGTCGGCGCCGGCTGGCACACCTTCGTGCGCCGCGCCGACAAGAATCGCGCGCAGGTATTGGTGGTGGAAAAACCCGGCGTGACGCTGTTCGACAGGCCCGCCAATCCCGGTGGCGCGGTCGATTGCTCGGCTGAATTTCGCCGCGAGCAAACCGGTGAACGCTGGCTGGCCGCACTGACCGCGGCGATGAGCGCCGCCATTGAACTGCGCGGCGCCACGCCGAAAACGCTGCTGGTCATCGGCCATTCGGAAGGCGCGGTGTTCGCGCCGCGACTCGCCTTGCTCGACAAGCGCGTTACGCACGTGGCATCTCTGGCTGCGACACCGGTCTCGCAGTTGCACGATTTTTTCGACATGGCCACCTCGGGCGAGGGCTTCATCGCCAAGCGCCCCGGCGGCAAGCGCGAGCATATCGACCGCGTGCTGGACGCCTGGCAGGCGGTGAGCACCGAGCCCGACAGCGAGGTGAAGCAGGTGTTCGGTCATGCGCACCGCTATTGGGCCGACAAATTCGCGCCTTTCGATTTTTCGAAACTCGCCGTGACTTCCGCGAAATTTTTTGTGGCCTACGGCGACCGCGACGAAAATTCCTCGCCGCGCACCATGGACGCCTTCGCCATCGAATTGCTGATCCGTCATCGCGACCTCACCTGGCTGCGCATCGAAGGCGCGGACCATGGCTTTGCGCAACCGGGCGGTCCCTCCGGCAGCGGCATGGCGCCGGTGATCGAGCAGGCGGTGGCGTGGTTTTACGGCGAAGCATTCGATCGCAAGTCGGTGTTGTGGCCACGTTCCGGCGCCGCCCTCAGCCCAGCAACTTCCACGCCGTAAACACGGCGATCGCCAGGAACGTGGCATCGGCCGCCAATCCGATCGCGGTGCGCAGCGCCGAATCGCGCAACGGCAGCGTGCCTTGCGGATCGCGAAACACCCAGATTCCCGCCGCCACGCCGAACAGCAGCCCGCCCAGGTGCGCGGCATTGTCGATGATGCCCCACGCCAGGATGCCGAGCAGCGCGATCGCCACCAGGCTTTGCAGCAAGCCGTGCAGGAAGTCCGGCGGCAGCAAGGCGCGGCGGCGCCAGCCCATCACCAGCAGGAAGCCGAACACCGACACGATGCCGCCCGACGCACCCAACGAAGTACCTGGTACCCAAGCCCAGCTCAACAGGCTGCCCGCCAGCGCGCCACCCAGCCATACCGGCACCACCAGGAAGCGATGCACGCTACGCTCCAGGATCACCCCCAGCGAAAACATCGCCATTACATTCATGTAAATGTGCAGCACGCCGTTATGCAGCATCGCCGCCGTCAGCAAGCGCCACGGCTCCGCCGGCACCAGCGATTTCACCAACGCGGCCGCCGCCACGTCGGCGCGGTACGGCAGGTGGGAACGCTCCGCAACGTACATCTGGATGAGGCCGAGCACCACCCAGATGCCGACCATCCAGCAAGTGCGGCAATAGTATTGTGCGCGCGGAATGGTCAGCCACACCGCGTAGCGAACCTGCGCGCCGAGTGCTCGCAAGTAACGCTGCGGATCGGCCTGCAGGCGATTGAGCGCCAGCCACGCCTCGGCGTGCGCGGTGCCGGTGCTCAGCGCAAAGAAGGCGCCGAAGATCAGGAGGGTGCTGTGGCCCATTCCGTTCGACACCAGCAGGATGCACGCCACCGCCAGCGGATAAAACGCCAGCCCGTTTTTGCGGCGCGTTTCGCGATGGATCTCCGCTTCGTACGCCAGCACCGCATCCTGCAAGGGCATGCACTCCGCGGCGGGCAGCACGCGCGGATAATCCGGCGCGCCGACGATGCCGACCGGCACGTTGTCGGGCTTGCCGCTCCATTGCGTCTTGCCGGGGCCCGCCTGCAGGTGCTTGAGCAAATGTTCCAGCGTGGTCGGCTCGGCCTTGCCGTGCAATAGCCACGCCCACTGCCCCGGCAGTGGATTCTCGACCAGCAAATTGGGGTCCAGCCACGGCGCCGGCACCGCAGCGCCCTGCGGCGCCTGGCCTGATTCCGCCGTCATTGCGTCCATCCCGGGTGATGCTTCGCGCGATGGCGCATCAATTCACCACCACCCAGCGCAAATCCAGGAAATTATCCGGCCGGTGGGTCGCCTCCACGTTCTTGCGCAATGCCCAAGGCGTCACCTGCTGGTGAATGGGGATGTACCAGAACTCCTGGTTTTGCAGCAGTTGCGCCTCTTCCAGCCCGGCGTTGCGTTTGGCCGGGTCCATTTCCACGCGCGCCGCATCGAGCAGCGCATCCATCTTCGGCGAGGAGAAACCACCCACGTTGTTCTCGCCCACGCCGCTCGCGTTGTGCGTGTGCAGCGCCGAGTCCATCACGATCATCGCATCGCCCGTATTCGAGCCGAGGCCCACCATATAGAGGCTGGTATCGCGGTTGGAGATATCGATCTTCTGGAAGTACACCGCCTTCGGCCGCAGGTTCACGTTCACTTTGATGCCGATCTTGCCGATCATCGCGGCCAGCGCCACGCAGATCTGCTCATCCAATATGTAGCGATCGTTGGTGCAATCGAGCGTCACGCCGAAGCCCTGCGGGTAGCCCGCCTCGGTGAGCAGCAGTTGCGCCCGCGAGAGATCCGGCATGATGCGTCGCGCCGCTTTTTCCGAATATCCGATAACACCCTTCGGCACGATGGTGCCGGTGGGCAGCGACAGCCCGCGCATCACCTTCTGGTGGATTGCCTCGGTATCGATGGTGAGTGCAATCGCCTCGCGCACGCGCCGGTCCTTGAACGGGTTCCTGCCTTTCACGCTCGCAT
>CAZCKI010000225.1:0-5620 GCA_964498815.1 uncultured Burkholderiales bacterium | reverse complement strand
CGGGGTGATCGGTGACTTTGCGAAAAATTTTTACCATGGCGGGACGGGACGGTGCCGACCTTGGGTCGACTGGATTCGGGGCCAGAATACCGCGTGGGTCTTACGCGCTACTTACTGGCGAGAACGTGCGGCTTCAATCCGGACAGTAACCGAATTCCCGGCTCGGGAATCAAACTCGCGCAGATATTTCCCGGACCATCTACGCCGGGCCGGCAGGATGGTCGCGCCAGAACGCCTGCAGCGCCTGTCGCACGTGGTCGCGCTCGCGTTCGAATTGCTTGCGTTCGCGTTCGGCGACCGCGCGCTGGTGTTTGGCTTCGCTCTGGCGGTCCAGCGCCTGCAGGGCGTCGGCCTGGTAGTCGGCCGCTTGCGCGGCGCGAATGGTCGGCCGCATGGTGTCGGCTTCGGCGAACGCCGCGCCGAAGGTCTCAAGCGCTTCCTGCCACTGTCCCGCCCCCATGCGCACCCGACCGAGCTCTACCAGTACATCGATGACGCGGATGCGCTGGCGCAATGCTCGCGCCAGTACCAGGGCCTCTCCGAACGATTCGATGGCCGCCGGCCAGTCGCCGCGCACGCTGCAAATTTCGCCGTGATTGAACATCATGCGCGATTCGGCATCGCGATTGCCGCGCGACCGCGCCAGCGAGAGTGTGCATTCGGTGCGCTGGTCGGCGATGGCGAGCCATCGCTCGCGCTCGGCGCCGGTTGCGGCGCGGGCGCGCTTGAGCGCGCAGTGGGCATGGTTGCCGCCGACCAGGGTCGGCGGCGTATTCACATCGGTTTCGTCGGCGTGCGCCTCGACCCACTCGAATTCGCGCTCGGCCTCGTCGAAACGGCCGAGGTTGCCCAGCATCACGCCGCAAATATTGCCGATACGGCGCAACAGGTAGGAGTCTTCGATCTTTTCGGCGCGTTGCCGGCAACGATCCAGCGCGACCAGGGTTTCGTCGTAGGTTTCCAGCGTAAAACCCGACGCGCCCGCCAGGGTGATCAGCGCGAAAATCTGCGCAACTTCATCGGCCTGCCGCGCCGCTATCTCGTAGGCATCGATCGCGCTGGCGACCGCTTCGATGTAGTCGTTGTGGATCGCCTGGCAGTTGGCGAGGGTATTGAGCGCATAGAGCTGCGATTCGGCATCGCCGTCGCGTGCGTCCTTCCAGGCGCGTTGCGCGAGCTTGAGGCCCGCCGGCGTATCACCGCTGCGGGCGGTACGGATCGCCGCCAGGCAGGCGGCTTGCACGGACGCAAACGAGGCCAAGGCCACTCCCGTAATGTGCGTTGCCGGTCTATCGCGTGCGAGACGAACACCGGTGCTGCGCAATATGCCCCGCCTTATGCGACGGTGGCATTGCGCCCATTCTGCGCCAAATCGCAAAAACACGCTAACGCGACGCCGCGATTACGGGGTACGCCGGTCTCGGCCCCCAAGATGTTTCGGACTCGCCGGGGCGAGGCCGTAAAGGGCTTGCAAAAAGTATTGTGTCAGGCTATTATGTGCATATACACCTATTTGTCGCCATCGATAGCCCCGTGCCTCACACCGTTCGCCTGTCCGCCCACGTCCCGCCATCGGTGCCGCTCGCCTGCACCGGCGGCCGCATGCGCAAGCTGACGCGGCGCATGACCTCGTTTTACGAAAGCTATTTGCGCGAACACGACATCACGCTGACCCAGTATTCGATGCTCTCCAACCTGGGCCGCGAACCGCAGACGCTCTCGCAACTGGCCGACCGGCTCGAGACCGACCGCACCACCCTCACCCGCAATCTGCGCGCGCTGGTCGAGCAAGGCTGGGTGGCGGAAGTGCCGGGTGCGGACGCGCGCGAGCGGCGGCTGGTGCTGACCACGCGCGGACACCAGTTCCGCAAGCTCGCGCACGCCACCTGGCGGCGCGCGCAACTGGCGCTGGAACAACAATTGGGCCGCGCTTTTGTGGCCGACCTGAACCGCCGGCTGGAAGACGCTTTGCAGCGACTGAAGCCGGCACTCGCCGAGGACAACTGATATGCACGCTGCGGGCAATTCGCGAACTTTCTGGAACGTAACCCTAGTGGCGGCGGCCTTGCTAATGATTACGATGGGCGCGCGCCAGTCGATGGGACTATTCGTCTCGCCGCTCAACACCTCCACCGGGCTCGGCATCGCCACCATCAGCTTTGCGCTCGCCGTCGGGCAATTCATGTGGGGCGCGGTGCAGCCGATCGCCGGCGCCGTGGCCGACCGCTACGGTCCGGGCAGGGTGCTGGCGGCGGGCATCGTATTGCTGGCGCTGGGCAGCGCGCTGACACCGCTCGCGACCGATGCTTTCAGCCTCACGCTGGTGATCGGCGTGGTCACCGCAGCGGGCGCCGGCGCCGGCAGTTTTTCGGTGTTGATCGGCGCGGCTGCACAACGCCTGCCGGCGGAGCGCCGCGGCATGGCGGCCGGCATCATCAATGCCGGCGGCTCGTTCGGGCAATTCGTGTTCGCGCCGCTGCTGCAAAGACTGATCACCACGCTGGGCTGGATGAACGCGATGTGGTCGATGGCGCTGATTTCGCTGCTGGCGTTGCCGATGGCGCGTTCCCTGCGCCGGCAACCCGCGCACGCGGCCCACGCCGCGCAGGCGGCCGCCGGCCCGGACGGCGGCATCAAGGCCGCCATCGTCCAGGCGCTGAAGGACCCCAGTTACCTGCTGCTGCACGCGGGCTTTTTCACCTGCGGCTTTCACATCGCCTTTCTGGTCACCCACCTGCCGGGCGAGGTGCAGTTGTGCGGCCTGCCGGCGCAGGTCGCGAGCTGGTCGCTCGCCATCATCGGCCTTGCCAATATCGCCGGCAGCCTCGCCGCGGGCTGGGGCATGGGCCGCTATCGCGGCAAGATGATCCTGTTCTGGATGTACGCTTCGCGCGCTGTGCTAGTAGTGTTGTACTTGATGGCGCCGAAGACACCGACGACCTTTTACTTGTTTGCGGCAGGCTTGGGCGCCACCTGGCTCGCTACGGTGCCGCCGACCGCAGGCATCGTCGGCAAGCTGTTCGGTACCCGTTACCTCGGCACCTTGTTCGGTCTCACGCTGCTCTCGCACCAGGTCGGCGGCTTTTTCGGCGCCTGGCTGGGTGGCCTCGCCATCACCCGCACCGGCAGCTACGACTGGATGTGGTACGGCGACATCGCGCTGGCGTCGGCGGCGGCGCTATGCAACCTGCCGATCCGCGAGGCGAAGGTGGTGCGCACACTGGCGCCCGCGTAATTGCGCCGGGCTATCGCTGATAGCTTACGGCGGTCGCGCCGAAGGCATACGGCGAGACCGCGGCGCAAGTCGCGAAGCCCGGTCGCACTTCGATCTTGAGCGATGTCGCCGTGGTCAATTGCAGCAGAATCACATTGTTGCCGCCGCCGAAGAATAAATTCGGATTGCCTTCATAACAATAAATATTGCCGTCGGCCGTCACGGTTTCGAAGGCGCGGTTGACGCTGCCGGAAGTGGTCGGCAGGAAATTCTGAAATACCGCGCCCACATTGGTTTGCGAGACGCCGAGCGAAAAAGACTGCACCTGGTCAGGCTGCACGTAGTCCGGCGATAGTGCCGCGTGAGACGACTCGGGCGGATACGCCTGCGTCGGGTTGAACCAATACCCGCGCGCGGTAGCATCGACATCGACGGCAATGCTGCCGCCCAGCGGCAACACGGTGCGTTTGACGGCGCCGTTGAACATTCCCATCTTGGCGGCCACTTGCGGCGCCATCGAGGCAATGAAATATTCGCTCGCCGCCACGGTATGGCGGGTATCGAAGCCGCCATTGTCCGCAAAGCGCGACGGATCGGCGAAATGCAAGGGCGCGATGCGGCTGTCCTGCAGCAGCCAGTCGAGGCCGAATGCGCCGCTGCCGGCGCTGGTGCCGATTTGCGTGCTGGCTTTGATGTCTACGGCAAGTTTGCCGCTTTCGCATTGCGTCACCGGCGAATTCGGCGACGGCATATAGGTGGTGCAACGCTGATTGATACCGGCGACGAGCGCTGCCAGCGGCCCGGACAGCGAACTCAGGTGGCCAAGGGTACTGAACACCTCGGCGCAGGGCTGGAAGTAGATGGTGTAATCATTGCCGGTCGATGCCGGTAGCGTAGAGCCGCCCAGCAAGGTAACGCGAATGTCCGCCGGCGCGAAAACCGGCAGCGCGGGCGCCGGCAGGTGCAAATTGGGGTCGATGAAGTAGAGGTATTGATGGTCGGTTGGAAAGGTATGACCGGGCGGCCCCATATGTCCCAGCGGCTCCCAGCCGACGATCTGGTTCAATGCCATCGGCGGCACGGAAAACAAGGCATTGCCGGTGCCGCATGAAGCGAGGCCGGACGAAATCGGCGCGCCGGTGCCGGTACCGGACGTGCCGCCACCCCCACCGCCTCCCCCGCCGCAAGACAGCAGTGCGCCCGCCGCAAGGCAGAACACGATCAGCAACGGGGCGGTGAATTTCATGAGCTTGGCAAATGGCAGGCCGTATGCCGGCAACGGCTGCACGGTACGCCGGAATGCACGCCTTACCCATCCCCTATTCAGGGCATCTCCGACCAGTGGTCGATTGGCATGCACCGGCGGATTGCTGTTATTGTTGGCGATGAAGCCTAGCGCCACACACAGGGAATCCCCTATGCAGAGGTTCGAGGTGCGTCCATTGTCGCCGGCCGACCGCGATGCCTGGTCCTCGCTGTGGGCGCAATACCTGGCGTTTTACCAAAAGGAATTGCCGATCGATGTCACGACCATGACGTGGCAGCGTTTCCACGATCCTGCCGTGCCGATCTACGCCATGGGAGCGTTTGTCGACGGCCGGCTGGTCGGCATCGTCCATTACCTGCTGCACTATTCCTGCTGGACCAGCGGCCCCTATTGCTATCTGCAAGACCTGTACGTCGAGTCCGCCACACGCCGGCAGGGCGTCGGCCGCGAACTGATCGAAAGCGTCTATGCGGCCGCCCTGTCGCACGGCGCCAGCCGGGTATATTGGCTGACCCACGACTCCAACTCGGACGCGATGGTGCTGTACGACCGCATAGCGGAACGGACCGGTTTCGTGCAATACCGGAAAATGCTGGGGTAATGGGTGTGGTACCTCTACCTGATCGAATGCCGCAACGGCGCCCTCTACGCGGGCGTCACCACCGACGTAGCGGCGCGTTACGCCGCACACGCGACCGGCAAGGGGGCCAAGTACACCCGCGCCAATCCGCCGGTGCGCCTGGTCGGAACCAGGGAATTTGCCGATCGTTCCAGCGCCCTCAAGGCGGAGTGGGCCATCAGGCAATTACCCCGCGACGAGAAGGTGGCATACTTGCAGAGCCCAACATGATGGATGTCATGGTGAGTGCGCCGCGATTGACTAGACTGGCGGCTGCACCCGTGCCGGTCGATAAAAAGCCATAGACGCATGAGAGACGATCCAGGGAGACAGGCGGTACGACGTTTGCAGGCGATCATCGCCCGCGAGACCGGCTCGCCCCTGAAACGCAGCGCCGAAATGGAAATGGAGTCGGTGATCCAGGACGCCTGCGGCAACGTCAGCACCGACGAGGACCTCTCCTACGTGCGCCGCGAAGTGACCATCATGCTGGCCGACCTGCGCGGCTTCACCGCCATCA
>CAZCKI010000224.1:0-5646 GCA_964498815.1 uncultured Burkholderiales bacterium | reverse complement strand
TAGATGCATCGCATCGTCATCGTCGGCGGCGGCGCGGGCGGTCTGGAACTGGCGACGCGCCTGGGCGACACCCTGGGACGGCGAAACAAAGCTCGCATTACGCTGGTCGATCGCGGCCGCACCCATCTCTGGAAGCCGCTGCTGCACGAAATCGCCGCCGGCAGCATGGACATCCACGCCCATCAGCTCGACTACCTGGCCCAGGCGCGCTGGCATCACTTTGTTTTTTCGCAAGGCACGCTAAAGGGTCTCGACCGCGCGGCGAAACTGCTGCAGGTGGATGCGGTGCGCGACGACTCGGGGGAAGAAATCCTTCCCGAACGCAGCATCCCCTACGACACGCTGGTGATCGCTGTCGGCTCGCAATCCAACGACTTCGGCACGCCCGGTGTGGCCGAACACGCCTTCACGCTCGACAACTCCTGGGAAGCGCACCTGTTTCACAGGCGGCTGGTCAACGCCTGCTTCAAGGCCGACTTTGCCGGCGACCAGCGCGTGATCGACATCGTCATCGTCGGCGCGGGGGCCACCGGCGTCGAATTGGCGGCGGAGCTGCACAACACCACGCGTGTGCTGGCGGCCTACGGCCTCGACCATTTCGATCCCGAGCAGCAAATCCGCATCAGCATCGTCGAAGCGGCGCCGCGCATTCTGGCAGGCTTACCCGAGCATCTAGCCGACGCCACACTGGAAATCCTCAAGCAGCTGAAGGTTGCGGTGTACACCGGCGAGCGCGTAACCAGCGTCAAAGCCGACGGCCTTGCCTGCGGGTCGGGCCGCGCTTTGCACGCCGATTTCGTGGTGTGGGCGGCGGGGGTACGCGCGCCGGCCGTGCTGGGCACCCTCGACGGCCTCGAAGTCAACCGCCTTAACCAGTTGGTGGTGCATCCCACGCTGCAAACGTCGCTCGACGACAATATTTTCGCGCTCGGCGATTGCGCCGCCTGCCCGTGGACCGACGGCCGCAACGTGCCACCGCGCGCGCAATCGGCGCACCAGCAGGCGAGCCACCTGGTCGGCAACCTGAAACGTCGCTTGGCCGGTTCCTCCTTGCGCCCGTTCGTGTATCGAGACTTCGGTTCGCTCGTTTCTCTTGGCGCGTTCGAATCGGTCGGCACCTTGATGGGTTTCGTCTCGCGCGGCAGTGTGCGCGTGGAAGGCATCGTCGCGAAGCTCTTCTACATCTCACTCTACAAAATGCACCTGTGGGCGCTGCACGGCTTCTGGCGCATGGCGCTCGACACCCTGGCGCGCATGATCAAGCGGCAGACCGAGCCGCGCGTAAAATTGCATTGATTTTCCCCACCTCCGTACTCCTCCAAGATTTGAAAGCAATGAACGCCAAAGACGAATGGTCCGCCCACACCCCCATGATGCAGCAGTACCTGCGCATCAAGGCGGACCATCCCGATACGCTGGTGCTGTATCGCATGGGCGATTTCTACGAGCTGTTTTTCGATGACGCCGTCAAGGCGGCGAAACTTCTCGACATCACCCTCACCACCCGCGGCAACTCGGCCGGCACACCGATCCGCATGGCGGGTGTGCCTTATCACGCCATCGAGCAATACCTCGCCAAGCTGGTAAGGCTGGGCGAATCGGCCGTCATCTGCGAGCAGGTCGGCGAAGTCACCGGCAAGGGCCCGGTGGAACGCGCCGTCACGCGCATCGTCACGCCCGGCACGCTGACCGACAGCGCGCTGATGCCTTCCGCGCGCGACGTGCCGATCGTCGCCGCCTTCCAGGCCGGCGAGATACTGGGCATCGCCGCGTTGTCGCTGGCAAGTGGGCAATTCCGCGTGTCCGAAACCTCGCCCACCCGTTTCCAGGCGGAAATGGAGCGCCTGCAACCGGCCGAATTGCTGCTGCCGGAATCGCTCGCCGATAAATTCCCGATTGCAAGCAACGTCGCGGTCCGCCGCATCGCCGAATGGCAATTCGACGCGAGCTCCGCCACCAAGCGCCTCGCCAAGCAATTCGGCACCCAGGATTTATCCGGGTATGCGGTCGATGATTTGTCCGCCGCCATCGCCGCGGCAGGAGCGTTGCTCGACTACGTGCAACAGACCCAGCGCTCGGCACTCCCGCACATCACCGGACTCACGGCGGAGCGCGACGACGATTTCATCCGCCTCGACGCCGCCACCCGGCGCAACCTGGAAATCTCCGAGACGATTTCGCGCGAAGCCGCGCCCACCCTGTTTTCGCAACTCAATACCACCGTCACGCACATGGGCGCGCGCCTGATGCGCGAGTGGCTGCACCATCCGCTGCGCGATCGCACAATGGTGATGGGCCGACTTGCCGCCAGCCGCGATATCGGCCCGCGCGTGTCAGACGTGCGCGGCGTAATCGGCCAGTGGGCCGACGTAGAGCGCATCGTCACCCGCATTGCGCTGCGCACCGCAAGGCCTCGCGACCTTTCCGCGCTGCGCGACGCGCTGGCCTCGTTGCCGGCGTTGCGCGCCGTGCTCACCGACCTGCACACTCCGGCGCTGGTCTCGCTCACCACGCATCTTTCCCTGGATGCCGCCGTGCACGCCGGCCTCGCCGCCGCGCTGCGCGACGAGCCGGCCACCAGCCTGCGCGACGGCGGCGTGATCCGCGACGGGTTCGATGCCGAACTCGACGAGCTGCGCGCGCTGCAATCCAACGCCGGCGGGTATCTGCTGGAGCTGGAAGCACGAGAGCGCGCCCGCACCGGCATCGCCAACCTGCGCGTCGAATACAACAAGGTGCACGGCTTTTTCATCGAAGTCTCGCAGGGCCAGCTCGACAAGGTGCCGGACGATTACCGCCGCCGCCAGACGCTCAAAAACGCCGAGCGCTTCATCACGCCGGAACTGAAGGCGTTCGAGGACAAGGCCCTGTCCGCAGGCGAGCGCTCGCTGGCCAGGGAACGGTTACTGTACGAGCAACTGCTCGATCGCCTGCTGCCGCAAGTCGCAGCACTCCACCGCGTCGCCCACGCTGCCGCTGCGCTAGACGTGTTCGCCGCCAACGCCGCCAACGCCGAGGCGTTTCACCTCAGCGCGCCGCAATTCCTCGACGATGACCGCATCGTCATCGAAGGCGGGCGCCACCTGGTCGTGGAAAGCCAAGTGGAAAGTTTCGTGCCCAACGACTGCGACCTGTCGCGCTCGCGCCAGTTGCTGCTCATCACCGGTCCCAATATGGGCGGCAAATCGACGTATATGCGTCAAGTGGCGCAAATCGTGTTGCTTGCGCACACCGGCTCGTTCGTCCCAGCCAAGCACGCTGCCATCGGCCGCATCGACGCCATCATGACCCGCATCGGCGCCTCCGACGACCTGGCCGGCGGGCGCTCGACCTTCATGGTGGAAATGACCGAGGCCGCCGCCATCCTCAATACCGCCACCAAGGATTCGCTGGTGCTGATCGACGAAATCGGCCGCGGCACCTCCACCTTTGACGGCCTCTCGCTGGCTTACGCCATCGCCCGCTCGCTAGCCGAGACCTCGCGCTGCTATACGCTCTTCGCCACCCACTACTTCGAACTCACGCGCCTCAACGCGGAGCTCTCCAACCTCGCCAATGTGCACCTGGACGCGGTGGAACTGAAAGACAAGATCGTGTTCCTGCACAAGCTCGAACCCGGCCCCGCCAACCAGAGCTACGGCCTGCAGGTGGCGCAACTGGCCGGTGTGCCGAAATCGGTGGTGCGCCTCGCCAAAAAACAATTGGCGGAGCTGGAGCAAAGCCGCGCATCGCTGCATCCGCAGGGCGACCTGTTCGCGGCGCCTACGACTTCCAACTCGGCCACGCATCCGCTCATCGAAGAACTCAAGGCGCTAAAGCCGGACGAACTGAGCCCCCGCGAGGCGCTGGAATTGCTCTACCAATTCAGCCGCGACGCGCGCGGATCTTGAACCATTCTCGTCAAATTTTCAGCGAATTTGGCCGTTTTTCGACCTCGCTAACGATTTGATTGGCAAGGCAAAACGAATAAACAAATCACTTCTAGTCGTTGCACTGCAACATGGTGCGGACGCAATGCCCCAGCGGAATTAACGCACCTTTGCGGCGGGCATTCCAGCTATGGAGGTTAACGATTTCGCTTGACCGCCTTTGCGAGGACGAGTTGCGAGGCGATACCGACTATGCGGCTTGGGATCCGCTCTAGGGGCTGTAAGAGAACACCAGCAGATCCTCCAAACCGTCGCGGGGTATCGAACCGGTCTGTTCGATGCCGCTGGTGTCCGCCAGCAGATTCCGCGTGTACTGCGACATCCTGATACTCGATCCGCCGTGCCGAAACTGCGTGGAGATGCGTTTGGCGACGGCCTTGGCCTTGCCGATCACCTGAAACCGGTTTTCGGGCCCGAAGAACGCGCCGGCCATTTCGCCAGTTCCCAGCACGATGTCGAGGGAATAAGAGAGACCGCCCTGGGACTGCAGGAACGCGGGGAGCGCATCGATCATGCGACAAGAGGCGTCGAAGGACTGCTGCGCATGATTCGGTGGCGCATCGCTTGAACGCCAGTAAGCGGCAACGGCGTCGCCGATAAACATTTCGATGCACCCGCCATTGCGCTCGATATGATCGATGACAAAGTCGAGATGCCTTCGCATGATAGTGACGAGATCGATTGGGGACAGTCCGACGCTTGCCGCCGCCAAGTTACCAATGTCGGCGATCATGACCGTGCCTTCGCCTTCGAAGGGCGTCACCGCGCTATCTTTGTCAGCCAAATGATCGCCTTGCGGTTCGACTTACCGGCACGCAAGCTCAGTCATCATTCGCCGCCCAAGGTAACGCGAAGCCACACCGTCAATCCGCCCCCGGCTTGTCGTTCTGAGACGAAATCTGCCCCACCAGCGCCTTCGCCTCCTTCGAGCCCAGTAGCTTCATCAGCGTCTCGAACCCGTTAGCCGACTCTCCGCCCATCTGGATTTGTGGAACGATCGGCAGCCGCCCTTTTTCGACCGCTTCGGCGATGCGCAGCAGCACCGTTTGCGTGAGCTGCTTGTCGGCGCCGGGGGTTTCCAGCGCCTTGGCTTGCGCGAGCGTTGCCGCGGCGCGTGCTTCACCTTCCAGCTTGATGGCCGCGGCGTTGCCCTCGCCTTCCTTGGAACGCTTGACGCGCTCGCCCTCGGCGAGATTCTCCATTTCCTGGCGCTTGCGCTCGGCGGCTTTCACCAGCGCCGCACCTTCGTTTTCGCGGATCTGGATGTTGAGCACCGATTCGGTCACCTTGGACTGCTGCGCGGCTTTTTGCTCGGCTTCCTTCAACTCGCGCTCTTTCTCCGCGGCCTTCTGGCGTTCGGCGAAGGTGTTCACCTGCTCGCGGGCGATCTGGCGTTCGCGCAACTGGGTGAGGATGTTCTCCATGCGGTCGTCGCCCTTCTTCGGCTGCGGTGTGCCGACCAGCACTTCCAATAGTTCCAGCGAGTAATCGCTGAAGCGCGTCTTCATGTCCAGCGTGGAAGCCTTCTGGATATCGGAGCGGCTCATGATGAGCTCGATCAGCGTCTTGGATTGCGAGATGTTCTTGAAGTACGCCGACACCATCGGATCCAGCGTTTGTTCCACCAATTGCTTGATATCGCCAAAGCGCTGGATCACGTATGGCGCGTTGTTGGCGGCGATGTGCACCACCACCGACAGCGGCAGCTCGGGCTCGA
>CAZCKI010000223.1:2044-5685 GCA_964498815.1 uncultured Burkholderiales bacterium | reverse complement strand
TGTACGCGCAGGACAGTGTACGCAGCAGCGAAAGGCTGGTGCCGCCGCCTACGTCGGTGGCGATGCCGACGGGAATATGGCGCCCGGCCTGTTTTGCCTGTTGCATGGCGAACAGGCCGCTTCCCAGGAAACCGTTCGAGGTCGGGCAGTGGGCCAGCGCGGAACCGGTGTCGAAGGCCGCCTGCCACTCGCGCGCACCAAGGTGAATGGCGTGGCCGAACACCGAGCGCGGGCCGGCCAGCTGGTGATGCGCATAGACGTCGAAATAGTCGCGCCGCTCCGGAAACAGTTTGGTCACCGCGGCGATTTCATCGAGGTTCTCGGCGATGTGCGTTTGCATCAGCACGTCGGGATGCTCGCGCCGCAATGCCGCCGCCGCCTCCAGCTGCTCCGGCGTACTGGTCACCGCAAAGCGCGGCGTGACCGCGTATTCAAGCCGGCCGCGGCCGTGCCATTTTTGGATCAGCGCCTTGCTGTCGTCGTACGATTGCCGCGCCGTATCGCACAAGGCCGCCGGTGCATTGCGGTCCATCATCACCTTGCCGGTGATCATGCGCATGCCGCGTCGTTCGGCGGCAGCAAAAAAACTCTCCGCCGATTCCTTGTGCACGGTGCCGTACACCATCGCCGTGGTGGTGCCGGCGCGCAGGCACTCATCGAGGAAAAATTCGGCCGCCAATGTCGCGTGTGCCGCATCGGCGAACGCCATCTCCGCCGGAAAGGCGTACTGGCTGAGCCAGTCGATCAATTGCCGGCCGTGCGAGCCGATGATGCTTACCTGCGGATAGTGCACGTGCACGTCGATGAACCCGGGCAGGATCAGATCATTCGGATAGTGCGTGATGGTGAGGTCAGCATCGAATTGACTGCGAAGCGCCGCATAGGCGCCGAAAGCGCGAAATATCCCGCCTTCCATCACCAGCAGCGCATCTGCCTCGTAGTGCAGCGCTTCCCTGCCGGCCAGGAAGGGGTCCGCCACGAAGGTGACGGCCGGACCGCGCAGCGCGTGCAAAGATGAACTCACTGGTAGCGCGCCAGGGTAAGGCCGTCGAGATCGACCTCGGGCTTGCGTCCGGAGATCACGTCCGCCATCACCCGGCCCGAGCCCGCGGCCATGGTCCAGCCGAGCGTGCCGTGGCCGGTGTTGAGGTAGAGGTTCCTGAGTTTGGTGGGGCCGATCACCGGCGTGCCGTCCGGGGTCATCGGCCGCAAGCCGGTCCAATAGCTTGCGCGGGAAACGTCGCCGCCTTGCGGAAACAGATCGGTCACCACGTGCTCGAGGGTGAGGCGCCGCGATTCACGCAGCTTCAGGTTGTAACCCGTCAGTTCGGCGGTGCCGCCGACGCGGATGCGATCGCCCAGCCGCGTCACCGCCACCTTGAAGGTCTCGTCCATCACCGTCGATTCCGGCGCGCCGCTCGCGTCCGTGATCGGCACTGTCAGCGAATAGCCCTTGACCGGGTACACCGGCAGCGAAATGCCGGCGGGGGAGAGCAGCAGCGGCGAATAGCTGCCCAGCGCCAGCACGTAGGCGTCGGCCTGGATTTCACCATTGGCAAGCACGACCGCGCCGACGCGGTCCCCCTCCACCCGCAGACCGCGAATCTCAGTGCCGTAGCGGAATTTGACGCCGGCAGCCTCGGCCAGTTTGGCGAGCTCGTTGGTGTATTTGAAGCAATCGCCGGTCTCGTCGCCGGTCAGTCGCAGCCCGCCGGCGAATTTCTGCCGCACGCGCCCGAGGGCGGGTTCCACGGCGATGCAGCCGGCCGGGTCGAGCAATTCGAAAGGCACGCCGAAGCGTTTCAACACCGCGATGTCGGCGGCGGTGCCATCCAATTGCTTCTGGGTGCGAAACAATTGCAGCGTGCCTTGCATGCGCTGGTCGTACTCGATGCCGGTATCGGCGCGCAATGCGATCAGGCAGTCGCGGCTGTATTCAGCCAGTCGCATCATGCGGCTCTTATTGAGCTCGTAGCGCGCGTCGGTGCAATTGCCCAACAGACGCAGGCCCCAGATCCACATGTCCGGGTCGAGCTTGGGCCAGATCACCAGCGGGCGCTTCGGCATGAAAAGCCACTTCAGCGCTTTCCACACCAGCCCCGGCGCCGCCCACGGCGCCGAGTAGCCGGGCGATACTTCGCCGGCATTGGCAAAGCTCGTCTCCAGCGCAGGACCAACCTGGCGCTCGATGACGGTCACTTCGTGGCCCGCCTTGGCCAGATAATAGGCGCTGGACACACCGATCACACCCGCACCCAATACGACGACTTGCATACCCGATCAACCCATCTCAAAAATTGGAAAAAACGCGCGAGTGTACTCGCAAAGCAGCCGCGTTGCGCGGCGAACCCCGTCAAAAATGCCCGGCTGCGTGCTATTATGACGCCATGCATGCAAGTAGCAGTGCGTGCGCGAAATGACAATGCACCCGCAGTTTTTCGAAAGGGCCGGGACGGTAATGGTTATGACACCGCGAACTAGCAAGGGATTGATCGATCGCTGACCGGCGAGGTGCGTCTTTTTTCGAAAAAAGCGCGGCTCGTCCGCGCTTTTTTTACGTTCAAAATTTGGAGTTCATCATGGTTTCCATCACGCTGCCCGATAAATCCGTCCGACCGTTCCCAGGCCCCGTTTCCGTGGCCGAAGTCGCCGCCAGCATCGGCGCCGGCCTCGCCAAGGCGGCGCTCGCCGGCAAAGTCGACGGCAAGGTGGTCGATACCAGCTTCGTCATCGATCACGATGCCCATCTCGCCATCGTCACCGACAAGGACGCCGACGGCCTGGAAGTGATCCGCCATTCCACGGCGCATTTGCTGGCCTACGCGGTCAAGTCCTTGTTCCCGGAAGCGCAGGTCACCATCGGTCCGGTGATCGAGAACGGCTTTTATTACGACTTTGCCTATTCGCGCCCGTTTACCCCGGAAGACCTGGTCGCCATCGAAAAGAAAATGGCCGAGCTCGCCAAGCGGGACGAGGCGGTCACGCGCAAGGTGTTGCCGCGCGATGAGGCGGTGGCCTATTTCAAGGGCATAGGCGAAGCCTACAAAGCCGAGATCATCGGCGGCATCCCGGCCGACCAAGATGTGTCCCTGTATTCGGAAGGCGCGTTCACGGACCTTTGCCGCGGACCGCACGTGCCCTCCACGGGCAAATTGAAGGTCTTCAAGCTGATGAAGGTCGCCGGCGCCTATTGGCGAGGCGACTCGAAAAACGAGATGCTGCAACGCATCTACGGCACCGCCTGGGCCAAGAAAGAAGACCAGGAAGCCTATCTGCATATGTTGGAAGAAGCGGAGAAAAGAGACCATCGCAAGCTCGGCAAGCAGCTCGACCTCTTCCACATGCAGGACGAGGCGCCCGGCATGGTGTTCTGGCACCCCAAGGGCTGGACCATCTGGCAGCAGGTCGAGCAGTACATGCGCCAGGTCTATATCGACAACGGCTACCAGGAAATCCGCTGCCCTACCATTCTCGACCGCTCGCTGTGGGAGCGCTCCGGCCACTGGGAGAACTACAAGGACAATATGTTCATCACCGAGTCGGAAAAGCGCGACTACGCGGTGAAGCCGATGAACTGCCCTGGCCATATCATGGCGTTCAACTCCGACCTGCGTTCCTATCGAGACCTGACGCTGCGCTAC
>CAZCKI010000223.1:0-2034 GCA_964498815.1 uncultured Burkholderiales bacterium | reverse complement strand
CGGCGAATTCGGCTCCTGCCACCGCAACGAGGCCTCGGGAGCCTTGCACGGCATCATGCGGGTGCGCGGTTTCGTGCAGGATGACGGCCATATTTTCTGTACCGAGGATCAGATCCAGCAGGAATGCCTCGATTTCACGCGCCTTCTGCAAAAGGTCTACGCCGATTTCGGCTTTACCGAAATCATCTACAAGCTCTCCACACGCCCGGAAAAGCGCGTCGGCTCCGACGAGGTCTGGGACAAATCGGAAAAAGCCCTGGCCGATTCCCTGGATGCCTGCGGAGTGGATTGGCAGGAATTGAAGGGCGAGGGCGCTTTTTACGGCCCCAAGATCGAATATTCGCTGAAAGATGCTATCGGCCGGGTCTGGCAGTGCGGCACCATGCAGGTCGATTTCAACACCCCAGGCCGCCTGGGCTCCGAATACGTGGGCGACGACAACACCCGCAAACAGCCGGTCATGCTGCACCGGGCCATCGTCGGTTCCATGGAGCGCTTTATCGGCATCCTGCTGGAAAACCACGCGGGGGCCCTGCCGCTTTGGCTGGCCCCGGTACAGGTGCTGGCCATGAATGTGACCGAAAACCAGGCCAGGTACGTGGACCAGGTGGTGGACGGCCTCAAGGCGGCCAGAATCCGGGTCCAGCCGGATTTGCGAAATGAGAAAATTTCCTATAAAATACGGGAACATAGCTTGCAAAAAGTGCCTTATCAGCTGGTGTTGGGCGATAAGGAAGTGCAGGCTGGAACGGTCACGGCGCGTATCCGTGACGGCAAGGGCGGCGGTGAAAACCTGCCCGCGATGTCCTTGAACGAATTCATTTCCCGCGTAAATCAGGAAGTGGCTGCGAAGGTGTAGCCAGGCCCTCTTTACCGGTACGTTTTTAGCCCTTGAGGCGGCTCCACGAGCTGCCCAAGATTGTTATCAATAGTTGGGAGAGTTTTATCGCTACTGAAAAAGAAGTTCGGATCAACGGTGACATTTCGGCACCCGAAGTCCGATTGCTCGGCCCTAAAAGCGAGCCAATTGGCATTGTGAGTTTGATCGAAGCAACCCGGCAGGCGGAAGAAGCGGAACTGGATCTGGTGGAAATCGCACCGACCGCGAAACCCCCGGTATGCCGCATCATGGATTACGGCAAGTTCAAGTACGCCGAAGCCAAAAAAGCTCACGAAGCCAAACTCAAACAGAAACAGATTCAGGTCAAGGAAATCAAATTCCGGCCCGGTACCGACGATGGCGATTACGCCATCAAGGTGCGCAACCTGAAGCGGTTTTTGACAGAAGGCGACAAGACCAAGATTACGCTGCGTTTTCGCGGACGCGAAATGGCCCACCAGGAATTGGGCATGGCGCTGCTGAAACGTGTGGAAGCCGACCTGGCCGAATTGGGACAGGTCGAGCAGTTCCCGAAGATGGAAGGCCGTCAGATGGTGATGATGGTCGGACCGAAAAAGAAACACTGATTTTGCAAGTAGGGCGCACGGGCCCGGCAGTACAAACCGTGCAACACAAGTCGACTTCAGGTTCAAAGTGTGGAAAGGTTCCACCACCTGCTGCGGCAATGTAGTGAAAAGGTAATGTCATGCCCAAGATGAAAACCAAGAGCGGCGCGGCCAAGCGTTTCAAGGCGCGCGGATCCGGCTCTATCAAGCGCTCGCAAGCGTTCAAGCGCCACATCCTCACGAAAAAGACCACCAAGAGCAAGCGTCAATTGCGTGGTACGACTGAGATTCATGCAACCAATATGGGTAACGTGCGCGCCATGTTGCCGTACGCGTAAGGAGCGACCATGCCACGAGTTAAACGCGGTGTAACCGCCAAAGCGCGTCACAAAAAAGTCCTGGAAGCCGCCAAGGGTTATCGCGGCCGCCGGGGTAATGTCTATCGTATCGCCAAGGAAGCGGTGATGAAAGCGGGGCAATATGCCTACCGCGATCGCCGCGCCAAGAAGCGCGAATTCCGCGCGCTGTGGATTGCCCGTATCAACGCGGCCGTCCGCGACGGCGGCATGACCTATTCGACCTTCATGA
>CAZCKI010000222.1:0-5687 GCA_964498815.1 uncultured Burkholderiales bacterium | reverse complement strand
GGCGGCGCGCGCGATTCGGGAAGCGTACGCGGATGTGTGGGACCATCAGGGCCACCCCGCGTTTGCACTGGTCCTGACACTGCCCGCCGACAAGGTCGACGTGAACGTGCACCCGGCCAAGGCCGAGGTGCGTTTTCGCGATTCGCGCGCCGTCCATCAATTCGTGTTCCACGCGCTGCACAAGGCCCTGGCGCGCTCGGCAGGGGACGTGGCGACACCGGTGGCCGACCCGATGCGCTGGGTGAGCGGGGCTTCTGCCAACAACGCTGCCAACGAGGCAGCCAATGGCCCGGTCTACTCTCCGCGGAATTTTCCGCGCTGGCAGGCCGCCACCCAGAGCAGCCTCGGCGCCATGGCGGCCAATGAGCCGCTGGCCTTTTACGAAGCTTTGCGCGGTACCGCGGCGGTGCGCGAAGATATTTCCCCGACCCGCGTGGGGCCGTCCGCCGATATTCCGCCGCTCGGTTTTGCGCTGGCGCAGTTGCATGGCGTCTATATCCTCGCGCAAAATGCGCACGGCCTGGTGCTGGTGGATATGCACGCGGCGCACGAGCGCATCGTCTACGAACGTCTGAAAGAGGCGCTGGATCTGCGGCAACTTGCTTCGCAGCCGCTGATCGCGCCGCTGCCGGTGACGCTGGGTGAACGCGACGTGCAACTGGTGCGCGAGCACGGCGAATTCTTTTCGCAACTGGGTTTCGATCTGGCGCCGCTGTCGCCGCATGAAATCGTCGTGCGCGCGGTGCCGGCGATGCTGCCCGGCCTCGATATCGCCGCCATGGTGCGCGAATTGGTCGACGACCTGGCCGAGCACGGCGCCTCGCGCGCCCTCACCGAAAAGCGCGACGAACTGCTCGGCACCATGGCCTGCCACGGTGCGGTGCGCGCCAACCGGCAACTGACCGTCACCGAAATGAACGCGCTGCTGCGCGACATGGAAGCCACCGAGCGTTCCGGCCAATGCAACCACGGCCGACCCACCTGGTATCAATTCGGCTTGGGCGACCTGGATAAGTTGTTCATGCGCGGCCGCTAGACGGTCAGTTTTTCGTGGCAAAGCCCCCCGCCATTTTCCTGCTCGGCCCGACTGCCTCGGGAAAAACCGCCTTGGCGCTGGCACTCTGCGACCGCTTTCCGCTGGAAATCGTCAGCGTCGATTCGGCGCTGGTGTACCGCAACATGAATATCGGCACCGCCAAGCCAGACGCCTCCACACTACACAAATATCCGCACCACCTGGTCGATCTGATCGGCCCCACCGAAGCCTATTCGGCCGCGCGATTTTGCAGCGATGCGTTGGCGGCGATGAGCGATATCGTTTCGCGCGGCAAGACGCCGCTGTTGGTGGGCGGCACTATGCTGTACGCCAAAGCCTTGCTGGAAGGTTTGAGCAAACTGCCCGAAGCCGACCCCATCGTGCGCGCCGAACTGGAAGCCGAGGCACAAGAGAAAGGATGGCCTGCGATGCACGCCGAATTGGCGCGTGTTGATCCGGCCGCGGCGGCGCGCCTGCAACCGGCCGATGCACAGCGCGTCCAGCGGGCGCTCGAAGTGTTTCGCATTACCGGTGAGCCGATTTCGCAACTGCAAACCGGTGCCGCCGATGCCCCCGAATTTCCCTACGATGCGTTGCAGATCGGCCTGGTTCCGTCGGAGCGCAGCGTACTGCACGAGCGCATTGCCGAACGCTTCGACGCCATGCTGCAGCGGGGGCTGGTGGAAGAATTGCGCGGCCTGCAGCAACGCTATGCGCTGCGCGCGGACATGCCGGCTATGCGCTGCGTAGGCTATCGGCAGGCCTGGTCGTTCCTGAAAGGAGAGTGCGATGAAGTCGCCATGCGCGAGCAAGGCATCGCCGCAACGCGGCAACTGGCCAAGCGGCAACTGACCTGGTTACGGTCGATGTCGCAGGTGCTGACCATCGACTGCCTGCGAGAAGATTTGTCGGCGGTCGCAGCCGATTGGGTTGCCCGCCTTTTCCAGTATGGGGTCGAGCCGGTTTCTGCCGAGGCTAGTGACCGGTAACGGTCGCAACTTTCCGGGAATCCGTCGCATGCCCTATTCTGAATCCGGGCACCAGCCACTATATTCAGCGCACCAGTTCATATCGCAAACAGGAGAGAGAAAATGAACCTTAAGGCCGTGTTTGGTGCTGCGATCGTTGCGTCGCTGATTGTATTTTCTGCCATGGCGCAGACTAATGTTACAGGCTGGTTCTTGGCAGGAAGCCGTCCCAAAGACTACGAAATGGGCGTCATCCGCGACGGCGGGCAAAATGGCGGTCCCGCCGGATTTCTCCAGTCGAAGGCCGATGTTCCGAGCGGATTCGGCACCATGATGCAGACCTTCTCGGCGCATGATTACCTTGGTATGCGCGTCAGGCTCTCCGCGACCGTGCGTAGCGAGGGCGTCAAGAATTGGGCGGGACTGTGGATGCGGGTGGATGGCTCCAACAAGCAGGTGCTTGCTTTAGACAATATGCGGTCCCGGCCGATCCAGGGAACTACGGCATGGCAGCGTTATGAGATTGTGCTCGATGTGCCTACAGAAGCAACGTATATCGCCCTGGGCGTGCTCGTCGAGGGAAACGGCAAGGTGAGCTTGGACGAGGTCAAATTTGCTGTTGTGCCAAGCTCGATTCCGGTCACGTCGACAGCGCAGCTTGCAAACAGAGGACCCAAAAACCTTGGCTTCGATCAGCCCTGATCAAGCCGCCAGTCCGAGGAGGGCCTGGCTGCTTGCCGGGCTCGTCGCACTTCTCGCCGCCATATGGTCGGGCTGGCTGCCTTGGCTACGCTGGTATCTCCTGCTGATAGTGGCATACGCAATCGGCGATCTCCTACTTTTTCTGGTGGTCCCAACCAACCGGCGGCTGGAGTTGCGGATTTCGGTGGCGCTTGCCCTCATCGCCGCGGTCGTGGGGGGCAGCATTGCCTGCGGCGTGCTTTGGGCCGTGGATTTCATAACACGCACGCTACCGACCGCTTGGCAATTCAATTTTGGCGTTTCGTTTCTGTTCGCCGCGATTTTGCTAGTATCCAAAGTGCTTGAACACGAAGCGCGTCTGCACACTGCCCATGAGCGGCAAGTGGTCGAGCTCAAATTCAACGCCTTGCAGGCGCAGATCGAGCCGCACTTTCTTTACAACACACTGGGTAACGTGCAACAACTGGTACGCACGTCGCCTGTCGAGGCTGAACGCATGCTCAAAAGCCTGGTGCACTATCTCCAGGTGGCGATACCGGAAGTACGCAGCGGGCGCGCGACTGTCGGCCAGGAGCGTGGCCGTGCTGAAGCCTACCTCGCGATCATGCGCATCCGCATGACGGACAGGCTCCAGTACGAAATCCAGGTACCCGACGAGTTGCGTTCCATCCCGATTCCGCCCCTGAGCCTGATGACGCTGGTCGAGAACGCGGTCAAACATGGCATTGACGCGAAGCCTGAAGGGGGTATGTTGCGTATCGTGGGTACGCTTGAGAAAAAAAGACTCTTGCTCCGCGTGACCGACAATGGTGCCGGGTTCGAGATTGACGCCGGCGGGGGCACCGGCCTTACCAACTTGCGGGAGCGGCTTCTTACGCTGTACGGCGATCGCGCATCGCTGGTGCTTGCGCATGCCGAGCCTTCCGGTGTCGAGGCCACAATGGAGATACCGATTGACTGAGACGGTGTATACCGCCCTCATCGTCGAAGACGAGCCGCTGTTGCGCGCGGCCCTGCGCAGCCATTTGACCGAACTCTGGCCGGCACTCGATGTGGAACGCGAGGCGGCGGACGGCATCGAGGCGGCGAGGATGATCGGCGAACACCTGCCGGACGTGGTGTTTCTGGACATTCACATGCCTGGGTTGAACGGGCTGGAGATCGCGCGCCTGGTTTCGGGGAGATGTCACGTCGTGTTCGTGACCGCGTTCGAAGAGCATGCCGTTGCCGCGTTCGAAGAAGGCGCGTTGGACTTCGTCGTAAAACCGATAGACCGCGATCGCCTGGCGGTGACCGTCGCGAGGTTGCGCCAACGAATCACCTCCGCACCGGCCGATCTGGGCGAGGCATTGCGGCGCATCGACAAAAACAACCAGCCCGATCGCATCAAGTGGATACAGGCCTCTGTCGGCAGCAGGATACGCATCGTTCCCGTCGAGGAGGTGGTCTTTTTCCAGTCGGAGGCCAAGTACACCAAGGTGGTGACGAGCCGCGGCGACCTGCACATCAGGCGGTCCATCAAGGAACTCGCCGAAGGCCTGGATGCGGATGCATTCTGGCAAATCCACCGGGGGACCATCGTCAACGCCAAGCTGATCGATTCCGTCATTCGCAACGGTGAGAATATGGAGCTCAGCCTGGTCAAACGAAGCGAACGGCTCGCGGTCAGTCTGCCGTACCAACACCGCTTCAGGCGGCACTGAAGCGGCGGGATCCACTTTGAATTCGATTTACATCGGCGGCCGCGAACCCACCTGCGCTACGCGGTAGCTTTTGGTGAACGACGGCCTTATCGTGGGAGAAGCAAGGGGAATCCTTTGCTCCCCACGATGGATGCGACGGGAGCGGAAGTCAGTCGCCGTGATACTTGAATGAAAGCTTCATCTTGGCGCGATAGGTGAGCTGGCCCTTGGCGCCGATGCCGATATCGAGCGTCTCGACTTCGGCCACGCGCAGGTCGCGCAGGGTTTTGGATGCACTCTTGACGGCGTTGGCCGCCGCGTCCGCCCAGGATTTGTCGCTGGTGCCGACCAATTCGATGACTTTGTAGACTGACGATCCTGCGGCTTTCTTGGCCATGCTGTCCTCCGATGAAATTGTGGGAATGGGGACGGACAACACTACGCCCGAAGCCGGCGCGTGGCAAGTGTTACAACGATGACAGAGATTAGGGCTTGGTCGACTTGACGCTGGCGTCTATGCTGCCTTGCGAAAGGCGAATGGCAATCTCGTCGCCGGCTTTCACGCTGCCGCTGTCGCGCACGATGCGGCCGCGATGTTCGACGATGCCGTAGCCGCGCGCCAGCACTTGCGAGGGCGACAGGTGCGCAAGCGATTGGCGCAGTGCAGCGAGGCGGCTGGAGTGGTCGAAGAACATGCGTGCGGTCAGGTCGCGCAGTGTTCGATCGCGGCGTTGCAGGCTTTCGGCAAGGTTCGGCAGGTTGGGGCGGCGTGCTTCCAGCGTTTGACGGGAGAGTGCCAATCTGTGCAGTGACTCCGCCTGCCGGCTACGTAACGATCCCGACAGGCGCGCGCGTAGCGCGGCCAAGCGCTCGCGCTCGCGCGCGATGCGCTCTTCGGGCGACCAGAGCGACCGCGCGGCACGGTCGAGGCGCTGTTCGCTGTTTTGCAGCCAGCGCTGCATGCCGCTTTGCAAAGCCTGCCGCCGCTCGCCCACCTGCGCCAGCAATTGTGCACGATCGGGCGACGCCAATTCGGCGGCGGCGGTCGGGGTTGCGGCGCGCCGGTCGGCGACAAAATCGCAGATGGTGAAATCGGTTTCGTGGCCGACACCGGAGACGACGGCGATGTTGGTGCCGTCCTGCAGGCGGGCGATGGCGCGGGCGACGATTTCCTCGTTGAAACTCCATAGGTCTTCCATGCTGCCGCCGCCCCGGCAGATGAGCAGTGTCTCGACTTCGTGCCGTTCGCGCGCACTGTCGATGGCTGCGGCGATCTCGGCTGCGGCGCCGGCGCCTTGC
>CAZCKI010000221.1:0-5712 GCA_964498815.1 uncultured Burkholderiales bacterium | reverse complement strand
TCATGAGCCATGAAGGCGTATTGCCCTATCTGGATATTCCCTTCCAGCACGCCAATGCGCGCATCCTCAAACTCATGAAGCGCCCGGCGGCCACGGAGAAAACGCTCACGCGCATCCAGGCGTGGCGTGCGGCCTGTCCCGATATCACCCTGCGCTCGACCTTCATTGTCGGTTTTCCGGGCGAAACCGAGGCCGAGTTTCAGGAGCTGCTCGATTTCCTCGAGGAAGCGCAACTTGACCGCGTCGGCTGCTTCGCCTATTCGCCCGTAGAAGGCGCTGCCGCCAACGCACTTCCCGACCACGTTCCACCCGAGTTGCAGGAAGAGCGTCGCCGCCGTTTCATGGAAACGCAAGCCAAAATCAGCAAGGCGCGCCTGAAAGCGAAGGTGGGGCAGACCCTCGACGTATTGATCGACACCATCAGCCGCGATGGCGCGGTGGGCCGCAGCAAGGCCGATGCGCCGGAGATCGACGGTCAGGTGCATATTCATGGCCAACACAGCTGGCAGCCGGGCGATTTTGCGCGCGTGCGCGTCACCGCCACCAGCGAACACGATCTGGTGGCCGAACCGGCCGGCTGATTGACGCGCTACTCCAGAATAAAGTCGATCACCTGCGGCCGCCCGCGTGTAACGATCTGCCCCTGCTGTGGCCAGTCCTGGAATTTGTAGCGGACGACGGCGACGTGGGGAGGCGCACTGTGACCGAAATAGGGCACGCTCTCCATCTGAAAGAGCCGTTCCGTGCCGGCGGCGTCCCGGAACGCGACCGACGCGGCCTGGTCCGATGCGGGAAAGTAGAAGGTGATTCCCGCACAGGATTTTCCCAACGCTGCCAGGATATGGGACAGGTTGAAGGTCTTCTTCACCGCCAGTCCTTGTTCGCAGGCGCTCTGCAGCCATTGTGGTGTATACACGCCGTCCGGCCGGATCAGCACGGAGTATTGCGTGGACAGCGCATAGCTGCCCTTGGCGCGGTTCAGGCGCAGGATGCCGTCCTCGTCATACACTTGGCGGGAGAGGGGAAGGTCGATGCCGGCGACCGGATCGACCGTCAGCGTCCGATCGACCGACGCGCTGACCAGTTGCAGTGCCAAGTCCTCCATCGGTAGGTCCGGCTTCAGCGGCCATACCTTGAGACGAAGTTGCAGCAAGGGGTAACGCGCGGCCTGCTCCTGGTCGCGGAAGCGAATAAACATTTCGTAATAGCCGCGATAGGCGAACCATTCCCGGTCGCGCAGCGCAATTTCCTGGATACGCGGCGACACGCCGGCCGCGGGTTGCGGCGCCTGCGCCGCGGCGGACAAAGTCAGTGCGGCACAGGCGAGCATCGATGCCGATAAATTTCTCATGGTGTACGGTCCGGCTTCACGTCGCCGATTCTACCGCCGGCCGCATCGACCCGACTGTCCGCCGGCGTCTATTCGCCCGTGCGCAGGAATGACTCGGCCCTTTCCAGTATCGGGTCGCGACCGTTGACGCGGTCGTCTATGGTCGGGCCGATCACCACATCGGGCATGTAGTTGGCGGCTCCCAGCGCGGGATCGAGCGAAAATATTTTGGTGGAAGAGGTGTGCTGCGTGCCGGTGCGCGGCAGCATGAACGAACGGATTTCGCCGGTGTGGTTGGGAGGGGTCCCCGGCGATTCCCCGAAAGTGCGCGCGCCCAGCCGCCGCAGATCGTACAGATTGATGGTGGCGGAGGAATAGACACCGTTGTCGATCAGAACCGCGATCTTCGGCTGGGGGCCCGACGGGTTGCCATTGCCGCGCTGCTGGATGGCATTGGCCAGAATGGACGAATCGCCGCCACCATTATTGCGAAGATCGAAGATCAGGCGCGGCGCCGGTAGCGCCGACAGCGCCTGGTCGATGCCGTTGAAAAAGGCAGTGATGGGGGTCGCCGGATCCACCGCGCAGCGAGCGTAGCGCACATAGACCGACTGGCTGCCGGGCAACGTGGACATGAAGTAATTCTTGTCGGGTTGCGACAGCCACAGCGGGGTCGGCGGGCCGCCCGGCCGGCCGTAAAAGTTCTGAAGAAGCGGGTTGCCGCCGGCCGGCAGCGTAACGGTGCGCTCCACGCCGGTGAGGTCCTTCAGCAAGTAGTTGCTCTGGCTGCCGCTCAGGCCGATGCCGGCCAGCCAAAGCAATTCAGCCTGGTGCAGCAGGGTGGCCGTCAGGTTGTTGTAGGCGGCGGCGGTCGCGGCGGGAATGAACGCCTTGCTCCGTTCCTTGATGTTGGCAATCGGCGTGCCGTCTATTGCCAGCAGGCGCGCCCCGAGCAAGGCCGGGTCGCTAGCCTGTTGCACCCAGTAGCCGTCCGCCGCGCTGGCAAAGCGCACTGGAGTTTGGGCGAGCCCGGCCGCGGCGATCGACACCTGCGTATGTTCGTCGCGCATCAGGACCGCCAGTTGCAGGCATGCGACCAGATTCGCTTTGTCGGATTTTTGCCCGGCATTGGCGATAATATGCGCGAGCAGGCTCTGCCACTCCGCGCCACGAGTGATGCCATTGGGGTCGGGATGCACCGAGCGAACATTGGCGGCAAAGCTCTGTATGTCGTCCGCCCAGGGCGCCGCATTGCCGCTGTTGCCGACATTGATATCGACCTCGCCGCCGCCGGCCCCGCAGGCCGAAAGCAATGGAGCGGAACCCGCCAGGAGTGTCCAGCCGAGCAAACGCCGCCTGGATGGATTGCACGGTGCGCCTGCGGTATCGCCGTTTGGAAGCCGGGTTGAAATCTGCATGGTTTTCCCGCCAAAAAGTGGATCAGGCGCGCATGGTAGAAAGAACACCTCCGGCGCACATGTGCCGGAAGGCACAAGTGCCAGCCATGACTTTCGGCAGGGGCGGGTTTCCTGGGTGCTACAGTAGAATCATCGCCTCCCGGGCGTATAGGGGCGCTCATGGGGAAACTTGCAGGGGAGCTATGCGGCTCGAAAATAAAATCGGTCTGATCGGCGTCATTCCCTGCGCCGCGATGGGTGCGGTCGCGCTGGTCATGTTGAACACGGAGCCGGGCTTTAATGCCAGCGGCAGCCAGCCGCTGGCGGCGCTGGCCCGGTTCACCGCCGGCCTGTTTACCTCGCCGCCGACATTGATCAGCGCCGGATCGGACCGGAGAGCTTTGACGTCCATCCTGTATCAGGCCGGTACGCTACTGACGCACGTATTGTTCGCCTATGCCTTTTGGCTGCGCACCCATCCCCATCGGATCCGTCCCGAATGGCGCAATAGTGCGCTGCTGGGCCTGCAACTCCTGCTGGTGCTGGCCGGGCAGCTCGACCTGTCCTACTTCATCGCGCTGGAGGTCGCGTTCCTGCTGCCGCTACGAGCGGCGCTGAAGTGGCTTGCCGCCGTGGTCCTGGGCTGCCTGCTGGTGCGCCTTGCCTACGCGGGCTACCTTGGCGCGCCGCAATACGGCAACGCGGCTTCCATACTGGCCAACGCCGTCATCATTACCGTCATGCAATTGATGTCGTTCGGCGTGGGTGCGATGATCGCGGCCGAGAACCGCAGACGGTTCGTGCTGGCCGCCACGCATGCCGAACTGCTGGCCACGCAGCAGCTATTGCACGATATGACGGTTTCCTCCGAGCGCATGCGCATGGCGCGCGACCTGCACGACACCATAGGCCATCATCTCACCGCTCTCAACCTGCATCTCGATCTTGCCTCGCATCGGCAATCCGAGCCGAATGAATCGATTGCGATCGCGCGTCAAGTGGCGCAGAACCTGATGTCCGAGGTGCGCGCCGTCGTCAGCGCCCAGCGGCAGGATCAGTTGATCGATTTGCGCCAGTCCCTGCGGGCGCTGTGCGCGGGTATTCCCGCGCCGCCCGTCACGCTGACGTTCGACGACGGCATCGCCATCGATTCGCCGGCCATCGCGCACGCGCTGTTCCATGCGGTCCGCGAGGCGGTCACCAATGCGTTGCGCCACGCCAGGGCCTCGCGTATCGACATCGCCGTCCGAGCCGACGGCGGCGAGTTGCTCGCCACCGTTACCGACAACGGTGTCGGCAAGCCCGACGCCGCTCGCGGCAACGGGCTGCGCGGCATTCTCGAGCGCATCGCGCCCCTGAGCGGGAAGCTTCGGGAAAGCGTTCCGCCGGGCGGCGGCTTTTGCCTGCAGATCACGCTGCCGGCGCAGGCGCGGCCATGATCAGGATCGTATTGGTGGACGATCAGACACTGGTGCGCAGCGGCATCCGCGGCCTGCTCGACCTGACCGAGGATATCCGCGTGGTGGCCGAGGCCGCGGACGGCGCATCGGCGCTTGCCGCCATCGCTTCGGCGCAGCCGGATGTAGTCTTGCTCGACATCCGCATGCCCGGCATGTCCGGCATCGAAGTTTTGGAAACCTTACGGCAGCGCGGTCCGCAGGCGGCGGTGATCCTGCTGACCACCTTCGACGACGATCGGGCGCTACTGGACGGCATGCGCGCCGGTGCGCGCGGCTTTCTGCTCAAGGATATTTCGCTGGAGCGCC
The DNA here is from genome assembly GCA_964498815.1 of uncultured Burkholderiales bacterium. Taxonomy (GTDB): domain Bacteria; phylum Pseudomonadota; class Gammaproteobacteria; order Burkholderiales; family Usitatibacteraceae; genus UKL13-2. The sequence goes on along the minus strand of CAZCKI010000221.1, from coordinate 1,219 downwards.
TGGCCCAGGCGATTCGCGATGTGGCGCGGGGCGGGACCATCTTCCGCCCGGCGATCACCGAACGCGTCATGCAGGCGCTGGCCGGCATCCCGGCCGGCTTCGAGAGCCTGGAACTGGCCGAACGCCTGACCTCGCGCGAAACGGAAATCCTCGGCCTGATGGCCGCCGGCATGAATAACCGCGAAATCGCCGACGCGCTGGGGCCCAGTGAAGGGACGGTCAAAAATCACGTGTCCAGCATTCTTTCCAAGCTGGGCGTGCGCGATCGGGTGCGGGCCGTATTGAGGGGGCTGGAACTGGGGTATATCTAAAAAAGAGAAAGCCCGCCGAGGCGGGCTTTTCAGCGCCGGGCACGCGGTCAATCGCGAGTCAGCTTGCCGTCCACGACCTTGACCTTGTCGCCGACCTTGAACGCGGATTCGGCGCCAAAGGTGAAGGTGCGGCTGTTGCCGCCTTCCATCTTCACGATGACCTGATAGACCGTCTTCTCCTTCAATTTCTTCTCGGCGGCGTTGCCGGCATAGGCGCCGCCCGCTGCGCCGGCCACCGTGGCCAAGTCCTTGCCGCGGCCGCTACCGACCTGATGGCCCAGTACGCCACCCAGCACGGCACCCGCCACCACACCCACGCCGGAGCCTTCGCCCTTTTGCTTGGCGGTTTTCAGTTCGCTAACGACGCCGCAGTTATCGCAGGCGGCGTGGATCGCCCCGCTGGCCGCGATGGCCGCGCTCGCCAACAGTATGCTTGCTGCTCTGGATAGTTTCATGTGCCGCTCCTTGGAGTCTGTGGATATGGGTCCATCTCCCTTAACGACAGAATAGCGCAGTTCGATGACAAAAAAACGGCCACTTGTCGGCCGGAATGGGCGGTCGGCCGGGGTATGCCGGTGCGGCTTCCGAAGCGCTGGCGGAGCACGTGGCCTGTGGGGCGTCTACTTGAGCGCGCCGGACAGCCAGTGAAAGAGGTTCAGGGCGAATTGCCGGTCATCGTTTCCTTTTGTATTCATGCCCATCTTGAAGCCGACGGGATCGACTTGTGCGGAAAGGAAGCCGGCCTCACCCAGGATTGCCACCTTGCCCCTGCCGAACGTGAGTGCCACCGCTTGTGCGTGGCCGCGCGCCGGCCGGCGAACCGAGCTCGATTCCCAATCGTAGGAGTCGTCGCCCATGCGAAGCATCGGCGTGGCGCCGGTCGGCACCGACAGGGACTGGCCGGTGAA
>CAZCKI010000220.1:0-5749 GCA_964498815.1 uncultured Burkholderiales bacterium | reverse complement strand
GGCGAAGTAGAAGGAGCGAGGATATCGACGGTAGAGCCTGTCGTAAACAATGGCGAAGAAAAATATCTGAAGTACATAGAGACCAAAGCAAGCGCCGATGAGTTGAATTTTCGTCATCGTTTCAAACCGTCTTACTATTCCGCTTAATTCTTTCCATCATTCCACGCTGTTGGAACTAATGCATTGCCGTCACGCCAACGCTCGACAATGCACTCTTGAAACCAATCTTCGCTAATGTTTGCGTGATCAGTCACAATTACTTGAAATTCACCGGCCAACTCCTGAACCACGTCTAGCGCAAGCCGGTACATACCACTTACGGCCTGCCGGTCCTCGCCGACGCCATTGTCCTTGCGCCGCTCCCAATCGCCATCTTCTGGAAAATACACCTGTGATGGTTGATCAATAAACAAAAAGCGTGGAACTGGCCGCTTCTTGTGCACGTACCACTGATGTAACGCAAAATGTGTAATCAGATGGTAACCAACCCAATTCTCGCCACTACCCATCCATTCCATCGGAATCGGTCCACTTTCACTATCGGCGACGACCGTTAAGCGTCGCAAATCCAATCGGAGCGGCGACTCAGAATGCTCCAGCTTAAGGCGGCTTGCCCAAACACCCATTTGCCGGGAGATGACGGACAGAAGTGATGTGAGCTTTTCCTGAATGACATCATCGCCCAAGAGCGCCTCAAGCTCCTGAATAGATTTTTTGAGCTGCGCCACCTTGATTCTTAGTTCGCTTGTATCTTCGACCTGCGGTAGGCTCTCTAAATAAAGACTTATGCGGCCGATTATGTGTCCGACTCTGGCGTTCCGATCCTTGTAAGCTTGAATACGTTGATTCATGGCTTGAATGGCTTCAAGTTGCTCTCGATTTTCTTTGAGCCTCAAACGAATGGCGCCAATTCGCTCTTCAAGAGTGCGCAATACGCTTTGCATCTGTGGGGAACGCTCTTCCACAACGCGTATCTGCGCCTCCAAGGTAACTAACGATTCATTGATTTCTCTAACGCGCGGCGGGGCTTGCTCCTCAGCAAGCGCCGAGTTGCAGAGTGGGCACGAGACTTGCGTTGCGTCATGATCATGCTGAAACAACTCAACGCTGCGAAGTCGTGAAAGTTGCGCGCCGGCTTCGCGCGAATATCCATCGCGATCGCTAGAAAGCACGCGCGCGGCTTGTAACTGATTGTTCGCGAACTCCAACTCCTCGGAGAGTTTCAACCTGGCGCCCTGTAGTCGTTCAAACTCGTCGCCTTCAACTATGGGTGCATATTCGGCGAATGCAGGGGGCTCCGACAAAATTCTTTTCAAGGCAGCTACGCTGTCCTCCCAATTGTCGAATGCAGGCGCGTCTTTGTAGACTCCAAGGTCTGCCGCTTCAGACAACAAACTCGTTGCGCGCGAAAATCCCTTGCCTTTAATGTTTTCGTACTCAGCAAACTTACGCTCATGAAGGCGGAGTTCATGGCGTAGGCTGCGCAATTCCGCCATTCTCGATACGTGGTCATCGTCCACTGCTCCGAGAAAATAGGGAATAGTGTCTTTAATAGCCTGTGGCATCCACTCCTCGGACTGCTTGTGAAATAGATGCCGATTGCTATCAATTTCCGTTTGGTGTTGAAAGCAGTAGAGAAGGGCATGCCGGATTGTTGCGCTTAGCGAGTTTCGCGTTTGGCCCTCAGGCGTCTCGTGCAAGTTTTCAGCGATTCCGGCGTGCGCGGTAAGCAGCGCCTCTAAGGCAGCAGGATTGAGCGTCTGATGCAGGTCCTCGAGACTAGGTAGTTCGATATCCACCCCGACTTTGTAGTAAACATCACTTGATGTTTCTTTGCCCGCGCCCGGTAGGCGCCGACCAATAAACACCTCACCTTCTGAGACTGCAAGGCGCAATCCGACCCAGGCAACTTTCGTGCGAATGACCCCGAACGGAATAGCGCATTTCGTAGCCCCGAGGCAATAGTCAATTATCGGAATTAGCGCCGTTTTGCCGGTTTTGGATGCGCCAGTAATTACATTTAGCCGGCCAAGGCGAAAAGGGAGTCGACGAGTTTCGCCGCCATGCCCAAAAAGGATCACTTCTTTTAGTTGAAAACTCAAGGTTGTATCCCCCACAGAGCCATTGTTGTCTCCGGTGAGTCGATTGAGGCGAACCACTTACCAATCACTCGCGCCGCCAATAGACACTCTCTAGCTTCGCCTTCAAATAAATTTAGTGCCCTATTGGCCAAACGTTTGCCGTCTGCCGTCCTCGCAATAGCACCACCTTCAATGTGCAGCACTCCGGAAGCAAGACCAAAAGATACTGCTTCTCGTGTGTGTGGCTTTAGAGAAATTACACGTTCCGCAAAATTGATTCTTGCTTCGCCATTTTCAAGTAGCCAGCCAGGAAGTGAAGTCCTACCACCCGCTGGAAGCGCCTCCCGTGTAGTCTTGTGCAATGCAATGGGTAAAACCATAAAGACAAGCGGAAATTGCATCCCGATGTTATTTGTTGCGTATGCCTGAGCGCATGCCTCAGCCGTGATAAGGCAGCAAAAGGCTGGATTTAGAAGATGCGCCTCTTCGTGCGGCCTTCGTCCCCAGGGCCTCACGTCGCATCTCCTGGTGCCGCAAGGAGAGATTCAAGTCTTTGGACAAACTCGACATGCCAGCCTACGCGTTTGGCGTCGGACAGTATTTGATACGTACCGCGAGCAATAGCCGGTTCGACTACGCCAGGGCGAATAGGCGCATGCATCCCTGATTCAACCCATTTGTACAGCTCAGCAGCTTTTTCACGCTTTATCTCGTCAGCTGCCGCATCGCCTAATGCATCCTTCATTTGCAAGAAATATATTTCCCACTCTTCAATCAGTCTTCTTTCATGGCGATCGAGCTCCCCCACTAGAAGCAGGTCTTCTCGGACCCACCGGGAACGTTGCTCGAATGCACGAAAATAGTTCTTAATCGCGTGAAGGATACGGCCGTCATTGACACCGATAATTCTCAATTGATTTACAAAAATTCGACTCTGATAACCAGTGGCGTCAACGCTGGCGCCCATGATTTCGTCATCAATAGGGAGATTGTCCTCTTTGAACTGTTCCCTCAAAAGATTCCGCTCGGACTCGAGCTCGCCGCTCAAAATAGGAGTGGCGGGAGTGGTTATCAAATGTTTGAGAAGCCTGCGCAACCACCACCCTTCCATCTTCTCTAGGAAAAGATTTAGAAACTTTCTTTCCACCGCGTAATACACAGCGCGACGCAGTAAGTCATCTAGGTCTGCAATGGTTGGTGCCGCGTCTAAAACAATTACGCGCTCTAGAAATTGTTTCTTCGATGCCGATTCGAGCTCTCGAAATAGGGTATATCCATCTTCGTTAGTTTTGTTTGTTGATGTCGAAGCAATAGAGTCAAGCCGCGTGATTACTTTGGTGATGTCGCGCAGTTCATCAGATCGCAGATATGAAACTGCAGCACCAGCTACACATGTCGCCGTAGTCAATAAGAACAGTTGGGCATCAACGGGGATGCTTCCGTTTTTTGTTCCTTCCAGCCAAATTCGAAGTGACTTCCACAGGTCGGTTGACGAGTCTGATAGATCGGTCTCATGATTTAGCTTATGCTTGGTCTGTAGCAATTCGACAGGCCCACCCTCCGACTCGAAAACGACGTCATCCAGCGTTTCGATGTAGATACAGAAGGCATCACTGTCCGGCAAGCGTCGCAGTGCCGCAAGCAACGCGTATCTGCACTGGTAGAAGTACCCCAGCGCTGGCGCGGCAGCCGAAAACTTGTCTCGCTCCCCGCTACTCATTTGATGCCAGCCTCCCTTTGGCACAACAACCTACCAAATAGGTCGCTCTTATCTTTCTTCGGATATTGTCCAACATGCCTTACTTTCCCCGCAAAGAAGTCGCTTTAGCAGGCCGTTTTCTACCTTACTGATATTTATACATCAGAGCTGGGCACCTTGTCCCTACCTAAGCAGGTAGGCTTTCAAGGATGCGGAATACGTAGATTCCAACAAATGGGGTCAGATACCATTTGTTAGATGGCAAAGAAATACTATTGGATGTACCAGCGAGCCGCGCGACAATGACGGACGGCCTTATCCCACGATTCTCTTGAGTGCATAACGATGCGAAAAATATTCTTGCTGTCTTTGTTCGCCCTCCCCGTGATCGCTTTTCCGGCGTTTGCCGCCAACTCCGCCGGCAAGAGTTCCGTGGAGCTTTGCAATGAAATGAACGCTGCCACTTTTTCCGGAAATGCGGAAAGAACGGTCGAGCTCACCTACCCGAAGCTCATCGAAATGGTGGGCCGGGAAAGAATGATCGGAATGATTCGGCAAGCCGCGCTCCCGCAGCCGGGTTTCCAAGTCACCAAAATAGAATGCATGATCGCCACGCAGCGCACCACAGCAGGAAATTTGCGCTTTGAATACCTGCCCTCCATGACCTTCGGAAAGGTGAAGGGCGGCATCATGAAACTGGCGGGGGCGCATCTCGCGATTTCTTCGGACGAGGGCAAGACCTGGATTTTCCTGAGCCTTAAGCGCGGCAAAGGCCTGGACGAATTGAAAGCATTCTTTCCGGACGGCTTGGGCGGAATTACACCGCCGGAAAAGCAAGCGCCCATCATGATCCCCTCCGACGAAGCCACTCCCGAGCCCGGCTCCGCCAAGAAAGAATAACCGCCGAGCCGCGATAACCGGCCGCGCGGCCGAAAGTGTCCGGCCAGGGCGCAGGCGGGAGCGACTACCCGCATCAAACTTTGTCGAAAATAAACACTTCGCGCACCCGTAGGTTGAGCGCATCGGCGACCTTTTGCAGCCTCTCTGTCGCCACACCGCGATATTGGGTGGCTTCGAATCGCTGCACCTGCTGTTCCGCCACGCCCATGCGTTCGGCCAGCTCCTTTTGCGTCAGCTTGCGCACGATACGCGCCTTGATCAGCGCCTCTCCTATGCCCAGAATCGACTCAGCCTCCAGTGTGGCAACCCGGCCGGTATGCAAATCGTCGTACTCGGCCAGTTCGGCTTCCAGATCGTCGAGCTGGCTGCGCAGTCCGTCCTTCATGGCCTTCACCGCCTTGGGGTGCAGTCCTTGCGCCTCGGGCGCGGCCAGAGCTTGGCGAAAGCGCTCGGCCTGGTGCTGGGTGATGCGGTATTGGCGTTGATTGGTAATCATGGCAAGCCTTTCAAATCGATGACCACAATGCCCTTGGGCCGGCCTTCGCGATCGGTTTGGAAGAAATCGCGAAACAAGGTGCCCTGCGGATCGGCGCGAGCATCGGCGATAAACAATTCCCCCAGAAAATCCCGCTTCTGCGTCGCGCGGCCACGGTCGAATGTCAGCAAGCGGACATCGAGCCGATCAAAGTCCACCTCCGCGGCATCCCAACAGGCATCAAAGTCGCCGGGCACTTCCTTGGCGGTAACGAAACTACCGTCGATATAGGCGCGACGGCAACCCGCCACCTTCAACAAGCGTAAGGCCACCAACATCCCCGCCAACAACTGCTGCCGCCAAGGGGTGTGACCGAAACGATCCAGCATTTCCGGCCATGTGGCGGCATGTTCGCCGGCAGGAAGGTTGCCAGAATCGGGATCAAACGCGGAGATCACAACACAACTTTATCATTGTGTTGATGGCATTGCAATTCCTGATATGGATTCCCGCCTTTGACCGGAGGGAATCAATGCGGGACGCGGGAACAACGGCGAGAAACGGGCCGTCATGCTGGGGCCTGGCCTCAACAAA
>CAZCKI010000219.1:0-5753 GCA_964498815.1 uncultured Burkholderiales bacterium | reverse complement strand
GTCATCAGCATCTGTTTGCCGGTCTCGACCACCTCGATCAATTTGGTCGGGTTGGAATCGAGGTCGACCATATTGCCCGCCTCCTTGGCGGCCTGCGTGCCGCTGTTCATGGCGACCGCGACATCGGCCTGGGCGAGAGCCGGTGCATCGTTGGTGCCGTCGCCGGTCATCGCCACCAGCCGGCCCTCGGCCTGATAGGAGCGGATCAGCGCCAACTTTGCTTCCGGTGTCGCCTCCGCGAGAAAATCGTCCACACCCGCTTCCGCCGCGATGGCCGCCGCCGTCAGCTTGTTGTCGCCGGTGATCATCACCGTCTTGATGCCCATGCGGCGCAGTTCCGCGAAGCGCTCCTTGATGGCAGGTTTGACGATGTCCTTCAGTTCGATGACGCCCAGCACGCGGCCGTTCTCGGCCACCACCAGCGGGGTGGCGCCACGGCGGGCGACATCGTCGACCTTTTTGCTCACATCGTCCGGAAAGCGATCCTCGGCGTGTTCGACGTGGCGGCGAATGGCATCGGCCGCGCCCTTGCGGATGATGCGCGTGCCCACATCGACGCCGCTCATGCGCGTCTCGGCCGTAAACGGAATGAAGATCGCGTTCTGCATCGTAGTTTCATCGGCCGGTATACGATACTTCTGCCTAGCCAGCAAAACGATGCTCTTGCCTTCCGGGGTCTCGTCGGCGAGCGAGGCGAGGTGCGCCGCATCGGCCAGTTGCTGCTCTGAAATCCCACCGGCAGGGTGAAAGGCCGAGGCCTGGCGATTGCCCAGGGTGATGGTGCCGGTCTTGTCGAGCAGCAGCACATCGACGTCGCCGGCGGCTTCGACCGCGCGGCCCGAGGTGGCGATCACATTGGCCTGCATCATGCGGCTCATGCCGGCGACACCGATGGCGGACAGCAAGCCGCCGATGGTGGTGGGGATCAGGCAGACGAGAAGCGCGATCAAAACCGTCACCATGATGGCGGAGCCCGCCTTTGCGACTTCCACACTGAACATCGAAAACGGCAGCAACGTCACGGTGGCGAGCAGGAACACGATGGTCAACGCCACCAGCAAAATGGTCAGCGCGATTTCATTGGGCGTCTTGCCGCGCCTGGCGCCTTCCACCATCGCGATCATGCGGTCGAGAAATGCCTCGCCCGGGTTGGTTTCCACGCGCACGATCAGCCAGTCGGACAGCACGCGGGTGCCGCCGGTGACGCCCGAGAAATCGCCGCCGGCTTCGCGGATCACGGGTGCCGATTCTCCGGTGATGGCGCTCTCGTCGACCGAGGCAGCACCCTTCAGGACGATGCCGTCGGCAGGAATCACGTCGCCCGCCTGCACCAGGAAAAAACTTCCCTTGGTGAGTTCGACCGAGGGCACCGTGTACATGGCGGCTCCGTACACCGGCTCGGAAAGCCGCTTCGCCCACACGGTTTTGCGCAGCCCGCGCAGCGAGGCCGCCTGCGCCTTGCTGCGGCCTTCCGCCAGCGCCTCGGCGAAGTTCGCGAACAAGACGGTGAACCACAGCCACAGCGACACCGTCAGGATGAAACCGGCCGGCGCCTCGCCCTTGCCGCCCAGCGCATCGAAGTACAGTGCCGTGGTGAAGAGGCTGCCGATGTAGACCACGAACATCACCGGGTTTCTCATTTGCGTGGCCGGCGACAATTTGCGAAAGGAATCGACGATAGCCGGGCGCAACAAGGCGCCGTCGAGCAGGGAGAAGCCCTGGGTGATCTGTGTTTTCATGGTGCCGCTTTCATCAAGACGTGTTCCACCACCGGGCCCAGCGCCAGCGCCGGAACATAGGTCAGTGCGCCCACCAGCAATACCGTGCCCACCAGCAGCACGATGAAGAGTCCACCGTGCGTGGGCATGGTCCCGCCGGAAACGGGGATGCGCTTCTTGGCCGCCAGCGACCCGGCCAGCGCCAGCACCGGCACGATGATGGCGAAGCGGCCGAACCACATCGCGATCGCCAGCATCACGTTGTAGTACGGCGTGTTGGCCGACAGCCCGGCGAAGGCACTGCCGTTGTTATTGGCCGCCGACGAGAATGCGTAGAGGATTTCCGAGAAACCGTGCGCGCCGGGATTGGCGATGCCGGCCTTGCCGGGTTCCACCAGTACCGAAATCGCGGTGCCGGTCAACACCAGCAGGGGCACCACCAGGATGGAGATCGACACCATCTTGATTTCGTAGCTCTCGATCTTCTTGCCCAGATACTCCGGTGTGCGGCCGATCATCAGGCCCGCCAGGAACACCGCCATGATGGCGTACACCAGCATGCCGTAGAGGCCCGAGCCGACGCCGCCGAACACCACTTCGCCCAGTTGGATCATGAACAGCGGCACGAAGCCGCCCATCGGCATGAAGGAATCGTGCATGGCATTGACCGCGCCGCAGGAAGCCGCCGTGGTGATGGTGGCGAACAGGGCGGAAGCCGCGACGCCGAAGCGCGTTTCCTTGCCTTCCATATTGCCCAGGCCGCTATCGTTGGTCAGGCTGGTGAGCTTCGCGAGCTGAGGCGCGACGGAAGTCTCGGACGACATCGCCACCACCGCCATCACCACGAAAATCGCCGTCATCGCGCCCAGCACCGCCCAACCCTGGCGCGTGTCGCCGACGATGCGGCCGAAGCAATAGCAAAGCCCCGCCGGAATCAGGAAGATAGCCAGCATTTGCAGGAAATTGGCGAGAGGCGTCGGGTTTTCGAAGGGGTGCGCCGAATTGGCGTTGAAAAAGCCGCCGCCGTTGGTGCCCAGCATTTTGATCGCTTCCTGCGAAGCCACCGGGCCCATGGCGATCGTTTGTATCTTGGTCTCGGCGGGTTCGGTGACCGGGTTACCCTTTTCGTCTTTCAGCGGCTGGCCGTCCGGGCCGTTTTTCGGGTTGTCGTATTGGGTGACCTCCAGCGTGGCCGCATCCTGATACGGCGAAAGATTCTGGATCGCGCCCTGGCTCACCAGCACCAGCGCGAACACCAAAGAGATCGGCAGCAGCAGGTAGGTGGTGATGCGATACAAATCGGTCCAGAAATTGCCGACACCCGCCGCGCTATGCCGTGCCAGGCCGCGGATCAGCGCGAAGGCGACGGCGATGCCGGTCGCGGCCGAGGTGAAGTTATGCACCGCCAGCGCCACCATCTGCGTAAAGTAGCTCATGGTCGATTCGCCGCCGTAGCCCTGCCAGTTGGTGTTGGTGACAAAGCTCACCGCCGTATTGAAAGACGAGTCGGGCGAGACATTGACCTGCCCCTGCGGGTTCCAGGGCAGCCAGATCTGCAGGCGTTGCAGCGCATAGGTGAGCAGCACACCGAAGGCGCTGAACACGATCAGCGCGATCGCGTATTCCTTCCAGCTCATTTCGCTGTCGGCATCGCTGCCGATCAGGCGTAACGTGAGGTTCTCGGCCTTTTTGCCGAGCTTAACCACCCGCCCGCTGCCGTCCAGCAGGCCGGCCAGGTACGCGCCGACCGGTTTTACCGTCAGCAGCAGAACGCCGAGGAAGGCCGCCAGCAGCAACCAAAATTCGAATGGCATCATGAAAAGTCCTCCGGGTGGAACAGCGCCCACAGGAGATAGACCAGCAAGCCGGCGGCGACCAGGCCGCCCGCGATCAGGATTCCGTTCATTTCTTTTCTTCCTTCAGGCGCTCGCAGCCTGCGATCATGGCGAGCGAGAGGGCAGCGAACAAGACGGTCAATCCGACGAACAAGGCATCCATGCTGACTCCGTATGTGTTGCAATGGCACCAAGGTACGCACCCAGTCGTATGGCGCCGGTAAATTGTGGCCGCCCGGACGTAAAGACGGCGTAAAGAAGCCGATACGGTGGTGCACTCCCGGCCGCTAGGGCTTTCCCTGTTGTTGCCCGGCCCTGCGGCAGGTAGAGTGGGCTTCCCGCGCCCGAAGTGGCACCCGCGCAAGCGGCCGGACGGGAACGTTGTTGTTTTGCAAATCGACGCCAGACAAGGGAGTCAGCATGGGTAAGTTCATTGCAGCGCTGTACGGCGCGGCTGCGTACGTGATGTTCCTGTTCGTGTTCCTCTACGCGGTCGGTTTCGTCGCCAACTGGCTGGTGCCGAAGAGCATCGATTCCGGCGCGCCGGGCGACCTGCTCACCTCACTGGTGATCAACGCCATGCTGCTCGGCGTATTCGCGGTGCAGCACAGCGTGATGGCGCGGCCCGGGTTCAAGCAATGGTGGTGCAACATCGTGCCGGCTTCGGTCGAGCGCAGCACCTATGTGCTGCTGTCCAACCTGGCGCTGATCCTGATGTTCTGGTGCTGGCAGCCCATGCCCGGTGTGGTATGGGACATCACCTCCCAGGCCGGCGTGGCGGTGATGTGGAGCCTTTATGCCGCCGGCTGGCTGATCGCACTCACCTCCACTTTTGCCATCAACCACTTCGACCTGCTCGGCCTCAGGCAGGTGTACCTCAATCTCAAGGGCGAGAAATACACCTACCTGAAATTCAAGATCATCGGCCTCTACGGGCTGGTGCGGCACCCCATCATGCTCGGCTTCCTCATCGCCTTCTGGGCCACCCCGCACATGAGCGTGGGCCATCTCGTGTTCGCCATCGCCACCACCATTTACGTCCTGATCGCGCTGCAACTCGAAGAGCGCGATCTCGTCACGCACCTGGGTGACGAGTACAAGGAGTACCAGAAGAAGGTGCCGATGATTGTGCCGTTGACGAAGAAATAGGAAAAAATGCCGTCGTCCCCGCGCAGGCGGGGATCCAGCGACTTTGCGTTTGATCGAGAAACGACACTGGGTCCCCGCCTGCGCGGGGACGACGAGAAATACCTATTTGGTCTATGGGGGTTATACAAAACCCCCTCCCACCACATCGGTTATCATTCCTCTGAAGCCATCGCCGCCACACCCGCGCCAAGTCCTTGGCGCTGAGGCCAGCGGCCCATCCACCAACGCTGAACGAGGTCCATCATGAGCTTACGCATCAACGACACCGCCCCCAATTTCACCGCCGAAACCACCCAGGGCAAGATCACCTTCCACGACTGGATCGGCGACAGCTGGGCCATCCTGTTTTCGCACCCCAAGGATTTCACACCGGTCTGCACCACCGAGCTGGGCTATATGGCCAAGATCGAGCCGGAATTCACCAAGCGCCACACCAAACTGATCGGCCTCTCCGCCGACCCGGTGGCCCGTCACGGCGAATGGGCCAAGGACATCGAGGAAACCCAGGGCTACGCCGTCAAATACCCGATGATCGGCGACTTCGACCTGGCGGTCGCCAAGCTCTACAACATGCTGCCCGCCGATGAAGTCGGCGCCGACGGCCGCACGGCGGCCAACAACGCCACCGTGCGCTCGGTGTTCATCATCGGCCCGGACAAGAAGATCAAGCTGATGCTCACCTACCCGATGAGCACCGGCCGCAACTTCGACGAAATCCTCCGCGTGCTCGATTCCATGCAACTCACTGCCAAGCACAAGGTCGCCACCCCGGTGAACTGGAAGGACGGCGACGACGTCATCATCGCCGGCTCGGTGTCGGATGAGGATGCCAAGAAGCAATATCCGGCGGGATTCAAGACCATCAAGCCGTATTTGCGGGTGGTGAAGCAGCCTTCGTAATCAATGCACGTCGTCCCCGCGCAGGCGTGGATCCAGCGTCGTTTGAGAAAAGTCACTGGATTCCCGCCCACGCGGGAACGGCGACAAAAATGCAATACCCTCCCCCGGCGACGGGGGAGCAACCGTGTCAAGCGGAAGGCTGCAATCTCCA
>CAZCKI010000218.1:0-5793 GCA_964498815.1 uncultured Burkholderiales bacterium | reverse complement strand
GTTCTCGAGGAACTTTTCCATGTAAACAACGGGATTGCCAAAAGCGGCCTGGGCTTCGGCCCGCGTCGTGTTTACCGCATTCGACAGCGCCGCTTCGGTATGCACGACGCGCATGCCGCGGCCGCCGCCGCCGCCGGCCGCCTTGATGATGACCGGATAGCCGACTTCGGCGGCGATCTTGCGCATTTCCTTGGGGTCGTCCGGCAGCGCGCCTTCGGAGCCCGGCACGCAGGGAATGCCGACCTTTTTCATGGTCGCCTTGGCCGCGACCTTGTCGCCCATGGTGCGGATGTTTTCGGGCTTGGGGCCGATGAAGACGAATCCGGAATTTTCCACCCGCTCGGCGAAATCGGCGTTTTCGGAGAGAAAGCCGTAGCCCGGATGGATCGCCTGCGCGTCGGTGACTTCGGCGGCGCTGATGATGGCCGGGATGTTGAGGTAGCTGTCGCGCGAGGGTGCCGGGCCGATGCAGACCGATTCATCGGCCAGCATCACATACTTGGCGTCGGCGTCGGCCTCGGAATGCACGGCGACCGTCTTGATACCCATTTCGCGGCAGGCGCGCTGCACGCGCAGGGCAATCTCGCCGCGATTGGCGATGAGAATCTTCTCGAACATGGCGCCCGGACGGGCGCTGGAACTGAATACCGCCATGATGCCGCGACTATTCGATCACGAACAAAGGTTGCCCGTACTCGACCGGCTGCCCGTTCTCGATCATGATGGACTTGATGACGCCGGCGGCGTCCGACTCGATTTCATTGAGGAGTTTCATGGCTTCGATGATGCAAAGCGTCTGACCCTTGGTCACCGTCTGGCCGACCTCGACGAAGGAAGGCGAACCGGGGGAGGGTGAGCGATAGAAGGTGCCGACCATGGGCGACTTCAGGACGTGCCCGGTGGGCTCAGTGCTCGGCGCCGGCGCTACCGCTGCCGCGGCAGGGACCGCCCCGTCCGGCGGCAAGGCATAGGTAGTCGGCGCCATCGGCTGCAGAAACTGGGTGCCGGGCATTCCCGAGCGGCTGATTCGGACCTTTTCCTCGCCTTCGGTGATTTCCAGCTCGGCAATACCGGACTGCTGTACCAAATCGATCAGTGTCTTGACTTTGCGTAGGTCCATGACTCCACCTCAAATGCGCCTCCCGGACGAGCCGGTGTGCCGCGTGTTGGTTTTATTGGCCTGCCGGCGACTCCGGCAAAGGGCGTTGTTACGACGTCCCGGCGTAGGGCCGGTGGCGCCGTTAGTCCTTTGCCGCCAGGATTGTTGGCTTTCCTGCGGGGCGAAAATTCGCCCTGTCCGACGTGCGCGTTGGATACCTGCAAGGCTTCCAAGAAATTTGCATGGGCGCAGTTTGCCTCAAGTTAGCGCAAATTGTCCAGCCGATCAGCGACGTTATCCGTGTTTCCCCTATGAGCGGTCGACAAATTACCTGAAATGACCGTCACAAAGTGCTGAATCGCTGCCGTTTTTGGCCGAGACGCAAATTAGGCTGTGCCTTCGCAGCAACGCCACCGGCCAAGTTTCGGAAATCGTTGCAAATAAGCAATAATTGTTGCGTTTTAGTGAATTTTAACGATCCCTCGGCAAATGACCGGCCAGCAATGCGTCCAGTGCCGACTCGTCCACCGCGCCGGCGTGGGTCCAGACCAGGGTGCCACCAGGGCTCACCAAAACGCTGTAGGGCAGTGCTCCCTCGCGATTGCCGAGCCGTTGCGAGAAGGAAATCGCCCTGGCTTCATCGGCCAGCAGCAAATATCCGATTTGATTGTTTTGCGCGAAGTTAGCCGCTTTTGCTGTTGAATCGGCCGAAATCCCGATTACTTTGAGATGCCTTTGGCTGAACTTCGTCTGTAATTTCGCCAATATCGGCATCTCTTCGCGGCAAGGTACGCACCAGGTCGCCCAAAAATTTACCAATAACCAGTCCTGCGGCCACTGTCCCAGCGACTGCTCGTGTTGCTGCAAATCCGGGAAAGTGCTGGCATAAAAAGCCCCGGGACTGATCGCGGGCGCCCGGGCGGAGGTTGTTGCGGCAATGTCCCGGACCGGCGCATCCAGCCAAAGCGCCAGTACCGCCAATAGCGAAAGCAGTACGGCAGCGGCGACCAGAAAACGGCGCGGCCGCGAACTTTCGGTGTCAGCGTCCAAGCGGCGGGCCCGTTTTGGGCGGGCTTGAAAACGGCAGGGTCGCCGCAGGCTCCGGGGCAACGATCTCCGTCATCCCCGTTTGCAGGCGCAGGCGATGGGTTTGCGGTGGATAGCAAATACCGACATCCGCACACCCCTGCGAAGTCGCCCGCAATTCGAACCGGGGTGGGTCCGCAGTCTGCGCGGCAGGGACCGGTGAGATCGGCAAAAGTATGCGCACACTATCGCGATAGATCTCGACGTAGCCGAAGGTGGCATCCTGTTTCATCTTGCCGGCAGGGAATTTGGACGTCTTCAGGCGCCAACCGGGTGTCGCGATCTCGAACTTAAAACGCTTGCGATACAAATAGGTTTTCGGCGCGATTCGATAATTGAGTTCGATCGTATCTGCGTCGCGCAGGCGCGCGGTCATCGTAAACGCCTGCTCGGCGTCCAGCAAATCGTCCTCCGGCGCGGCCGACGCAGAGGGCGGCAGAAACAATAGCGAGCCCGCCAGCGAAGACGCAAAAGCGAGCAAGGAAACAGTACGGCGAAAGGAACTATGCGGTTGCGTCATGAATCCAAGCCAAGTAGGGAGGCCAGCCCGCCGAAACCGGCAGGGCCAGTATTTCAGGGGTCTGGTAAGGATGAAGACCCCGCAGGGCGGCTTCCAGTTCCGGATATTTTTCCGCCGTGGTCTTGATCAACAGGGTAATTTCGGCGCCGGTTTCGACTTTGTCCTGCCACCGGTAGGTCGATAGCCCGGCCGGCAAGGCGTGTACACAGGCGGCAAGGCGGGAGTGCACCAGCGATTCGGCAATCTTTACAGCCAAACCGGGGTCGGGTACTGTGGTAATCACCAGTAACGCCCCCATATCAGCAATTCGGGTTCAACAAGGAACCGGCAATGAGGCTTTTCATTCTCGCCATTTTAATGGGATTTCCACTGCTCGAAGGCGCGGTGCTGTACAAGCTCGCGGCCGGACCGGACGGGCACGGCGGCTGGGTGCTGGCGTGGCTGGTGTTCGCCGCGATCGCCGGAGTTGCCTTGATCAAGCAGGCGCGTTTCGCCATGGTGGCAAGACTCGGTGCCGCCCTGGCACAGGGCCATTTTTCGCTGGCGGCCGTGATCGACAGCTTTCGTACCGTGATTGCCGGACTGCTGCTGATCTTCCCCGGCGTGATTTCGGACGTGATGGCGCTGATCCTGTTGCTGATCCCGATTCGCGAGCCGGCGTTCGACCGCATGCGATCCCGGCACGCTCCGCAGCCCGGGGCTGCGCGCGTGATCGACGGCGAATTTCACCGCGAACTGTAGTCGCCCGCCGCGGCCGCTTCGGCCAGGAACGCCGCCACCGTCGGATAACGCAGACGCACCGACAGTTCCCGTTTGAGGCGATCATTGCGAATGCGCCGCGATTCCTGCAGGAAGGAGCGTGCCATCGGCGGCAGTGCTGCCAAAGCTTGGTCGCGCGGCAATCTGGCAGGCACGGGCAGGTTCGCGAAACGGGCGACCAGGTCCAGGTATTCCGCCATCTTCAAATCCGAATCGTCCACCACGTTGTAGCAGCGTCGACCGCGCCCCTTGCGCGCCGCCGCCCAGGCCGCGCGGGCCAGATCCTCGGCGTGAATGTGGTTGGTATGGACATCGTCCTGCTCGGTGAGCGCCGGCAACCCCGCGGCGATTCGCGCCAGCGGCAACCTGTCGAGCGCGTAGATTCCCGGCGCACGCAGAATGGATAGCGTCACCGCGTGCCGCTGCGACCATTTCCGCAAGGTGCGCTCCGCATCCACCCGGCGTACGGCGCGCGCGGTACCCGGCCGTAGCCTGCGTCGCTCATCGACCCATGCGCCCTCGCAATCGCCGTAGACGCCGGCCGTGCTGATATACACCAGTTGCTGTGGTAGCATCGCCGCTCGTTTTGCCGTGAGTGCTGAAATCAGATGGCGCGTGTGGGTATCGCGGTCTCCATGTGCAGGCGGCGGAGCGAAATGAAATACCAGATCGGCAGAGCCCGTCAGGCGATGCAAGGTATGCGGCTTGGCGAGATCGCCGCGCACCACCTTCACGCCAAGCTTGCGCGCGGTGATGGCGTCGCGGGCCGATCGCACCAGTACGACGATGCGGTGCTTGCAAGGCAGCATCGCAGCGAGACGCCGGCCGATGTCGCCGAAGCCGACGATCAGTATTTTTTTCGTACCCCTCATCATTGAACCAGTATAGATGCATCGATGAACCCCACCGAATTCCAGGTCACCCTGCGTCCGAGCGGAAATACCTTTCAGGTCGCAGCCGACGAAACCATTCTTGAAGCCGCATTGCGCCAGGGTATCGGCCTGCCGTATGGTTGCCGCAATGGCGCCTGCGGTTCATGCAAGGGAAAACTGGCCTCGGGCAGCCTGGACTACGGCGTCTATCAGGAGCGAACCCTGACGCCGGAAGAGAAGGCGGCCGGCAAGGCGCTGTTTTGCGTGGCAAAGCCCCTAACCGACCTCACTCTGGAAGTCCGCGAAATCGGCGGCACCGGCGACCTGCAGGTTCGCACCCTGCCGTGCCGGGTCGAAAAGGTCGAAAAGCCGGCCGCCGATGTCGCCGTGCTGTACCTGAAATTGCCCGCGCAGGAGCGCCTGCAGTTCCTGGCCGGGCAATACATCGACATCCTGTTGAAGGACGGCCGCCGGCGCAGCTTCTCGATCGCCAATGCGCCGCACCACGACCAGTACCTGGAACTGCATATCCGCAAGATTACCGACGGGTTTTTCACCAACTTCGTCTTTCATGAGATGCGCGATCGCGCCATCCTGCGTTTCGAGGGGCCACTGGGCACCTTCTTTTTGCGCGAAGACAACGATAAACCGATCATCTTCATGGCGGGCGGTACCGGCTTCGCACCCATCAAGGCGGTGATCGAGCACGCGCTGTTTTCGCATATCGATCGCGAGATGGTGCTGTATTGGGGTGCGCGCTCGCTGGCCGACCTGTATATGCCGCAACTGCCGGCGCAATGGGCGCAGGAGCATCCCAATTTCACCTTCATTCCGGTGCTGTCCGACCCCGCGCAGGGAGACCCGTGGCAGGGCCGCACCGGGTTTGTCCACCAGGCGATCCTGGACGACTTTGCAAACCTGTCCGGCTATCAGGTTTATGCTTGCGGTGCGCCCGCCATGATAGCGATCGGTCAAAAGACTTTCGCCGAACGCGGCCTTGCCGAAGACGATTTTTTCGCCGACTCTTTTACCTTTGCACCACCCACCCCCACGTCCTACCCCACATAACGCAAGGAGCTACACATGATCAAAGTCGGAGACACCCTGCCGGAAGGCACGCTCAGCGAATTCATCGAAGTCGCCACCGAGGGCTGTTCGGTCGGCCCCAACAGTTTCAAGGTCAGCGAACTCACCAAGGGCAAGAAAATCGCCGTGTTCGGCCTGCCTGGCGCTTTCACGCCGACCTGCTCGGCCCAGCACGTGCCCGGTTATCTGAAGAACTACGACGCCCTGAAGGCCAAGGGCGTGGACGAAATCTGGTGCGTGTCGGTCAACGACGCCTTCGTCATGGGCGCCTGGTCCAAAGACCAGCACGCTGCCGGCAAAGTGCGCATGTTCGGCGACGGCTCGGCCACCTGGACCAAGGCGCTCGGCCTGGAACTGGATCTGTCGGCCAA
>CAZCKI010000217.1:0-5844 GCA_964498815.1 uncultured Burkholderiales bacterium | reverse complement strand
GGAATGCTTCTACGTGGAAAAGAAACTCCGCGAGCGCATGAAGATTCCGGTGTTCCACGACGACCAGCACGGCACTGCCATTATCGTCGGGGCCGCCATCGTCAACGGACTCAAGGTGGTCGAGAAGGACCTTTCGCAGGTGAAACTGGTGGCAAGCGGCGCCGGGGCGGCCGCCCTCGCCTGCCTCGACATGCTGGTGGCGCTAGGCATGAAAATGAGCAACATCTGGGTGACCGATATTGCCGGCGTGGTCTACGCGGGACGCAAGGAAGAGATGGACCCGAACAAGGCCCGCTACGCCCAAAAGACCGATGCGCGCAAATTGGCCGACGTGATCGCCGATGCCGACGTGTTCCTCGGCCTTTCGGCGGGCGGTGTGCTGAAGCCGGAGATGGTCAAGCGCATGGCCGCCAAACCGCTGATCCTGGCGCTGGCCAATCCTACGCCGGAAATCCTGCCGGAAGAAATCCGTTCGGTGCGAGATGACGCGGTCATCGCGACCGGTCGTTCGGACTATCCGAACCAAGTCAACAACGTACTTTGCTTCCCGTTTATTTTTCGCGGCGCCCTCGACGTCGGCGCCACTACCATCAACGAGGCGATGAAACTCGCCGCCGTGCGCGCCATTGCCGACCTGGCCCAGGCCGAGCAATCCGATATCGTCGCCATGGCCTACGGCGAAACCGCCTCGGGGTTCGGCAAGGAATACCTGATCCCGAAGCCCTTCGATCCGCGCCTGATCACCAAGATCTCCCCGGCGGTCGCCAAGGCCGCCATGGAGAGTGGTGTGGCCACCAGTCCGATCAGCGACTGGACGGCCTATCACGAGCGCCTCGACCAGTTCGTCTATCACTCCGGCCTGATCATGAAGCCGGTGTTCGGCAAGGCCAGGGAAAATCCCAAGCGCATCGTGTATGCGGAGGGCGAGGAAGAACGAGTCTTGCGCGCGGTGCAAATTGTGCTGGACGAGAAGATCGCAAAGCCCATCCTGATCGGCCGGCCGGCCGTGCTGGAAAAGCGCATCGAAAAATTCGGCCTGCGCATGCGCCTCGGCGTGGACGTATCGGTGGTCAATCCGGAGCACGACGAGCGCTATCGCGACTATTGGCAGGAGTATTACCGTCTCACCTGCCGGCGCGGCGTCTCCCAGCAATACGCCAAGATCGAAATGCGTCGCAGGTTGACCCTGATCGGTGCGATGATGATGCACAAGAACGACGCCGACGGCATGGTCTGCGGTACCTTCGGCACGCACGCCCTGCACCTGCATTATGTCGACCAGGTGATCGGCCGCCGCAAGGGCGTCAACCATATGTACGCCATGAACCTGTTGATCCTGCCTAAACGCACCGTGTTCATCTGCGACACCTACGTAAACCAGGACCCGACCCCTGAACAGATTTGCGAGATGACCCTGCTTGCCGCCGAGGAAATCCGCCGCTTCGGTCTGACCCCCAAGGTCGCCCTGCTGTCGCATTCCTCGTTCGGCACCTCCGATGCCCCATCCGCGGCGAAGATGCGCTACGCCATGGCGCTGATCGCGGTACAGGCGCCGGACCTGGAAATCGACGGTGAAATGCAGGGCGATGCGGCGTTGTCGGAAGAAGTTCGTAGCGCAGCGCTGCCGAACTCCCGCCTCAAGGGCGAGGCAAATCTGCTGGTCATGCCGACCTTGGATGCAGCCAATATCTCTTTCAATTTGCTGAAAACGTCGGCCGGCGAAGGCATTACCATCGGCCCGATCCTGCTCGGCGCCGCCAAGCCGGTTCATATCGTTACGCCGACCGCCACGGTACGCCGTATCGTCAATATGACGGCATTGGCGGTAGTGGACGCGCAGGCGGCGCGGGCCTAGATCGACTATCGGCGAACCCCCGATTGTCATCGCGGCAGTCCTGACGCAGCATTTGCCGAGCCCTCCTCCGACCCGCCCATGATTGCCGACCGATTCGACCACCTGTTCATTTCGCCGCGCGACTACGATACCTCGCTGGCTTTTTACGTCGAAAAGCTGGGCTGGGAAATCAGCGAATCCTGGACCAGCGACGGCCTGCGCGGATGCGAATTGTCGAGCAGCGGCGTTAAGCTGGTGCTGGCAGAACGCGGACCCGGAGCCGGCAACTCCTGGGAAGGTCCGGCGACCGACGGTCGCCTGATGCTGCACCTCGATATCCATAACCTGCAAAAACGCTTCGACGCGGTGCCGCGCGGTGAGCACGTGGTGCGACAGCCGGAACCGCAAAAGCTGGGACCGGACTGGTTTGTGCTGCAGGACCCCGACGGCAATCTGATCGCTTTCAACGATAGACGGCAAAGGACCGGATGACCTTGGCGTCCCGCCCGCGCCCCGGCCTTGTCGGAGTCGCCTGCCGCATCGGCGTATATGCCCCTTCCGGCGTGGTCAATCCGGTAGCTCTCGCCAACGGTGTACGCACGCTGGAGTCGTTCGGTCATCGCCTCAGCGTGGCGCCGGAAGTCCTCCAGCAATGGCGCTATTTCGCCGGCACCGACGCGGAGCGTCTGCGGAGTTTTCACCGCATGTTGGCCGACCCCGAAATCGACCTGATGATCATGGCGCGCGGCGGCTACGGCTGGTCGCGGCTGATGCCGCACATCGACTGGCAGGCGGTGCGCGAAAGCAGCAAGGTCCTGATGGGCTATTCCGACTTTACCGCCTTCCAATTGGGGGCCTTGCGTCACGCCAATGTGGTGACCTTTGCCGGCCCCGGTGTCGCCAGCGACTTCGATTGGAGTGCGGACAGCGAAGCCATCGCCGACGATCACGCCTTCATGAATACGAATTGCTGGCCGGTGCTGCGCGGCGAAACGCACGACAGCGGCTGGATCGAATGCGCGCACGATTACCCGGCGCAAACGATGGCCGGTACGCTGTGGGGCAGCAACCTTTCCCTGCTCAGTCACCTGGTCGGCACGCCGCACCTGCCGGAAATCGACGGCGGCATCCTGTTCATCGAGGAAATCGACGAAGCGCCGTACCGCATCGAACGCATGTTCCTGCAATTGCTGCAAGCAGGTGTGCTGAGCCGCCAACGGGCATTGGTGTTGGGAGCTTTCAGCGGCTGCGATCCCCAACCCGGCCGCTTTCCGTATTCGATGGAACACGTGGTCGAATCGCTGCGCGCCTGGCTGCCTGTTCCCGTTCTGACCGGCCTGCCGTTCGGGCACGTCGCGCGCAAGCTGACGCTGCCATTCGGCGCCGAAGCGACCTTGCAGGTAGACGCGGGCCGCTTTTCCTTGCAATATTGATCGTCGCGCGGCCGCCAGGCCGCATCCTGCCATCGAGAATTCTTCATGCCGCAAACAACGGTTTACCGAGCCTGCAACCTGTGCGAAGCGATTTGCGGTTTGGAAATCAAGGTCGACGGCGCGCAAATCACCAGTATCCGCGGCGACCCGCAGGACCCGTTTTCACGCGGCCACATCTGCCCCAAGGCGGTCGCGCTCAAAGACGTACACGAAGACCCGGACCGGTTGCGCCGGCCGCTGCTGCGCGAAGGGGAAACCTGGCGCGAAATCGGCTGGGACGAAGCGCTCGATCTCGCCGCGCAAAAGTTGGCCGAGCTGCAAACGGCGCACGGCAATAATGCGGTCGGCTACTACGCAGGCAATCCTTCCGTCCACAATATCGGCACCTTGTTCAACGTAGGCGCCCTGGCGAAGGTGCTGAAAAGCAAGAACGCTTTTTCGGCGACCTCGGTGGATCAACTGCCGCAGCAGCTCACCTCGTTTTTCATGTTCGGCCACCAGTTCCTGATCCCGATTCCGGACATCGATCGCACCGGCTATTTCCTGATCCTGGGCGCCAATCCGATCGCCTCGAACGGCAGCATGATGACCGTTCCCGACGTGGCCAACCGCCTCAAGGCGATCCGCGCCCGCGGCGGGAAAGTAGTGGTCATCGATCCGCGCCGCACCGAGACCGCCGAGGTCGCCGACGAACATCACTTCATCCGTCCCGGCCGCGATGCCGCCTTTCTGATGGCGCTGATCAATGTGCTTCGAACCGAACAGCGATTCCGCCTGTCCCATTCCGACAAGCTGGCCGGGCTGGATGAGGCGCTGGACGCGATAGCGTCCGTCACGCCGGAAGTTGCCGCTACCGCCACCGGTATCGATGCCGACACGATTCGACGCATCGCTCGCGAATTCGCCGCAGCCCCTTCGGCAGTTTGTTATGGCCGCGTCGGCACCACCTTGCAAGCCTTCGGCACGCTCTGCCAGTGGCTGGTGCAACTTCTCAATATCGTCACCGGTAACCTGGATCGCGCCGGTGGTGCATTGCCGACCACACCGTTGATCCCGATCGCCGGTCCCGGCACCCGTCCCGGCCATTATGCGCAATGGCGCAGTCGCGTGTCCGGCCTGCCGGAATCGGCCGGCGAACTTCCCGTTGCTGCCCTCTCCGAAGAAATCCTCACCCCCGGCGAAGGCCAAATCCGCGGCCTGCTGACGGTGTGCGGCAATCCGGTCTTGTCCACGCCGGACGGACGCAAACTCGATCGGGCGCTGGCTTCACTCGAATTCATGGTGGCCGTCGATATTTATTGCAACGAAACCACCCGGCACGCCGACCTGATCCTGCCGCCGGCATCGAGCCTGAAGCACGACCACTACGACTACATTTTCAATGCCTTCGCCGTCCGCAACGTAACGCGCTTCAACGCCGGCATCTGGCCACGCGACGCCGACGAACGCTACGACTGGGAAATCTTGCAGGGATTGGCCTCGCGCATCGCAGCCCGACTCGGCCGCGATTTCAAACCGTTACCGCCGACCCGAGCAATGATTGCAGGCATGCTCAATGCCGGCAGCGCGATCCATGGACTGACGGCCGCTGCGATTGACGCCGCTGAACACGGTATCGATCTCGGCGCGCTGACACCGTCCTTGTACAATCGATTGCAAACTACGGATGGCAAGGTGCAATGTGCCCCCCCGGCATTGATTGCCGATGTGGTGCGCTTCACGACCTCACTCACCGATCAAAATGCCGAACTGGTGATGATCGGACGCCGCCACGTGCGCAGCAATAATTCCTGGATGCACAACTCGCACCGGCTGGTCAAAGGCAAACGCCGCGACCAGTTGCTGATGCACCCGGACGATATGGCAGCCAGAAAACTCTCCGACGGCCAATTGGTCGAGGTCAGTACAGCGAGCGGAACTGTACAAATCGCGGTGAGCGCGAGCGATGCGATGATGCGCGGCGTTGCGTCGCTGCCGCACGGCTTCGGCCACGACCGCGCCGGCATCCGCATGGCGGTAGCCGGCGCACACGCCGGCGCCAGCTACAACGACCTTGCCTCGGCCGGTGCGCTGGATGAGGTGTCGGGCAATGCCGCGCTGAACGGCATTCCGATCCGCGTCCAGGCCGCCGTCAACCCCGGCAGCGGCTGAGGCGTTTCTTGCAGATGACGCCAGCGCGGCGTTCATGTTGTAATGTCCGGGGAACAGCCGGTTCCAAACATTTCAAGGAGACGACAAATGAAAAAACTGATCGCAACCCTGCTTTTCGCTCTGCCGTTTATAGCCGGCGGCGCCTACGCCGAAGACAAGAAGCCGTTGACACCGCAACAGGAAAAAATGGCGAAGTGTTCCGCCGAAAGCAAAGGGCTGAAAGGCGACGAGTACAAGAAAAAGCACTCGGAATGCCTGAAAGGCGACGCCGCGCCGGCAAAAGCGGCTGCACCGACCAAAGCCGCCGAGCCAGCCAAAGCCGCCGAAGCCGCCAAACCCATGACGCAGCAGGAAAAAATGGCGAAGTGTTCCGCCGAAAGCAAGGGCCTGAAAGGCGACGAGTACAAGAAAAAGCACTCGGAATGC
>CAZCKI010000216.1:0-5844 GCA_964498815.1 uncultured Burkholderiales bacterium | reverse complement strand
ATTCCTATTCGATGGGCTTTCGCGAGCGCGGCAAGACCCGCTTCGAGCTGGCCCTGCGCGACGGCTTCGGGTGAGAGTGTTTGCACGGTCATCGCACCCATTGTTCGACCCAGGCGCGCAGGCGCGGCGCGGCAAAGTAAATGATTGGCACCGCCACCACAAAAGCGATGACGAAGGCGCGCATCCAGCGCGCCACGAAGTTGGACTCCATGCCGGTCAACAAGACCGTCAGGATACCGGTGATGATGAAGGTCATCAGCAGGCCCATGGCTATGGAGAAGGCAAATTGGCGGCGAAACGGCAATGACAACGGCATGATGGTTCACGTCCCGTTCAAGAATTTTCGTGAGTGTAGCGCGCTTCGTGCGTAAGGCAATGGGCATGGGCCGGATGTGAACATCCGCGGATTACGGCGCCTCCGGCGGCAACGCGGCAGAGTATTCCTCCAAATCCCTGGTGCTCGCTGGAAATCGGCGAAGTGCACCACGGCCGGTCTGGCGCCAGGTTTCACCTGTCTTTTCGAATTTGAGAAGTTCTATCCAGTAAGCGAAACCGCCGCGCTCGATGGCTACCAGCAGGCAATTCGCGTTACGACCAGCCAAGGCAAATCGGCGCATCGGCCGGTCCTGATAGACGACGTCGGTTGCATTGAATTTCTCGTTGCGGTCGGCAATCGACAGAAACATAGTCCGGTTTCGCCCGAGCAGCTCGCTCACCGATTCCGGCAGGGCGGCTAGCGAGCGAATTTCCGCAAGCATGGCGCCGTCCGCGTCGCGTACACAACTTATTTTTTCCGGCTCGGCGGACGCGGCAAGCGCCACCGACAACAGTATGCCGGCGACGCAGAAGGGAAAAATGAATCGCATGGCGGCCAGTTTATCCAAACTGGCCGCCATGCGAACGAAAGCCGCTTAGGCCCGTTCGACCCGTGCCGCAAAGCAGCCGCGCCGCGCATTGTGCACCTGCAGGTAGCTTGTGTCCGGGTTGGCCAGGAAGCGCTCGAACAGGTCGGCGACCACGGTGCCTTCGCAGACTTCGGCGTCGATCATCATGTGTTCGGCATCGAATGCGCGCACCGCCAGCAGCCGAGTGGCCAGCACTTCCGCCACTTCGTCGACCGCCTCATACGCCTGGTCGGCGACCTTGCGCACGTAAATCGCATGGGTGGCGCGGTACGGCGTATGCGCCGGCTGGTATTCGTGGTTCAGCAGCAGCAATTCTTCGCCCATCGCCGCGTGCGCCATGCTGACGCGGCAGGGGAAAGTCGGCCCGTCGGCATAGACGCGGCGCATGCCTCGCGCGTGCAGTTCCTGGTCGGAAAGCGAAAACAGCGGGCGAAACGGTTCGGGGGAGAGTCCCAGGACACGGAACGACATGATCAGCCTCATATATTGATTGCGATGGAGGCATCCTACCGGCAAGAAAAAGGGCCTGCCGACGGAATTCGGGCAGGAAATTCAGGCTAGAAAATAGGCCAGCGTGACCAGTGCCGTCAGCAGCGTCCACAGGTGCAAGATCGTATGCTCCAGATTGGGCACGATGCGACCTTGCCGTTTCGGCAGCAGCGTGATGGTACCGGCGTGAATGCGCTGGTGGATGGCGAGCCAGCGCTGCAAGGTATCGCCGCCGCTCAAATCCGAGGTGGCAATGCCCAGCAGAAAATTGTACAGCCGGCGTCCGCTGCCTGCGGGCACGACAAAGTACGGAATCCACCAAATGACGATTTCGAATCCGAACAGGACGAAGTAATAAATCACGCCGTACACCATCAGGCCGTGTACCTGCCAGCCGTAGCCGATCACCGCCAGCCCCATCAAGAGGGCATTGACGCCCGCTTCGGCAATACGCTCCTTGCCGGCGTAGTTGCGGGCGCCGTTGAAGGGGAAAAAGTCGAGCAGTGTGGTCAACTGGTGGTAGATCAGCAAGCTCAGTTGACAGGCCAGTACGGCGTTGATCGTCATATATGCGGCCCTTGGTACATCTCGATGTCGATATCGTTGCGGCACTCTACCAGAGCGGGGATTCGGGCAGAATGATCGGCGCACGCCAACCGCGCCGTTCTTCGCTGCTCCCCTTGCCTGGAAAATATGTCCTTACTTCCGAAGCGATTACTACGCATTGCGCGCGGCAGCACTTGCTGTGGCTGCCTGTTCATCGCCTTCCATGCACTCTTCCCCGGCAGCGCCTCGGCGCACCTGGTGCTCTCGCAGCGCGGCACGCTCAATATCGTCGACGACAAGGCGGTCCTGGTTCTGTCGGTGCCGGTGGCGGCTTTTCGCGGTGCGGACGACGACGGCGACGGTCGTCTGTCCCGCGTCGAACTCGCCGCACACTGGGCCGGCCTGGAAAAGCAGGCAACCGGACAAATCGAACTTCGCGACTCCGGCGGACCGCTACCGCTTCGCAGTCTGGACATCAGTCCGACCGCGCCCGACGATGCACCGGCCGCACCGGTTGCGCAAATCGTGGTGCTGGCCGAATTCTCCTTGCGTACCGCGAATTCGCCACTGATATTTCACGCCAACCTTTTCGGCGCAAGCGACGAGGAGCGCACCTTGGCCATCACGGTCAATCGCGGCATCGACACGCAACTGGTGCTGCTGACGCCGGAGCGGCCCTCACGCATCCTGTTCCCGCCCGCGTCTGCCGTGTTCGCCGATTACCTGCAGGAAGGCGTCAACCACATCCTGCGCGGATTCGATCACCTGCTGTTCCTGCTGGTGGTGCTGGCCGCCGGCTGGGGCTGGCGTCAGGTGCTGATTGCACTCACCTGTTTCACCATCGGCCACAGCATCACGCTGGTGATCAGCACCTGGGGAGATTTGACCGTTCCGTCCGCGCTGGTCGAACCCGCCATCGCCGCGACCATCGTTGCGATGGCCGCATTCGACTGGCAGGTTCGGCGAAAAAAACTGGCGCCGTCCTCACGGCTTCGCTACGCGCTGGTGTTTGGCTGTTCGTTGATTCACGGCTTGGGCCTCGCTTCCAGTTTCGGCGAGCTGGGTCTTGATGGCACACATCGCCTGCCCAGCCTGGCCGGATTCAATATCGGCATCGAGCTTGGGCAAATCGCCTTTGCGTCGGTGGCATTGCTGCTCATGGCTACGTTGCGCAGGTGGCGCGGCAGGGCGGCGCTGGAAGAAACGTTGCACTATGCGTCGGTCACCGCGATGGCGGTCGGCTTCGTCTGGTTCGTGCAGCGCGTACTGTAGCTGCCAGTCGACCGGCAAAGGCCAGGATATCGCCCTGCCGGAAGTGTGCACTGTCGCAGGAAATGGCGTGATACGATGCCTCGCCATTGACTCCTGAACCCGCCAGCCGATGCCGTTCGCCCGTGTTGCGCTTCTTACCGGCATTGCCATGCTCGCCTTCGCCGGCAACTCCCTGTTGTGCCGGGTAGCGCTGGCGCAGACCGGCATCGACGCGGCCAGTTTCACCGCCTTGCGTCTCGCCTCCGGCGCCATCGTGCTGTGGCTGCTGGTACGACAGAACGGCCACCGCCCGGAAGGTCGCGGCAACGGCTGGTCGGCGCTGGCCCTGTTCGTCTATGCCGCCGCCTTTTCCTTCGCCTATATCAGCCTCACTGCGGCAACCGGCGCGCTGCTCTTGTTCGGCGCGGTGCAAACGACCATGATCGGCTTCGGCCTCGTTCGCGGCGAAAAATTCCGGCCGATGCAAATGCTCGGCTTCGCCCTGGCGCTGGGGGGCTTGATCGGCCTGTTGCTGCCGGGTCTGGCCGCGCCGCCGTTGTTCGGCGCGGCGCTGATGCTGCTCGCGGGCGTGGCCTGGGGCGTCTATTCGCTGCGCGGCCGCGGCGGCGGCGACCCGGTGCGCGTCACCGCCGGAAATTTCCTGCGAGCAGCACCCATTGCCATCGCGCTGGCGCTGGTCATGCTGCCGTATGCCAAGGTCGATATCGCCGGTGTCGCCTATGCGATCGCCTCGGGCGCGCTCGCATCGGGGCTCGGTTACGCAGTCTGGTACTCGGTGCTGCCCGCCCTGAAAGCCACCCAGGCCGCGACGGTGCAACTCAGCGTGCCGGTGATCGCGGCCATCGGCGGCATTGTTTTTCTGGGCGAGTCGATGTCATTGCGGCTGGTGCTGGCCTCAGCGGCAATCCTCGGCGGCATCGCCATCGTGATCCGCGAGAAACGCATAAAATAGCGATACAACCCGCCCATTTACAACGGTAAGCGCGGGCGACTTTGGGAGAAGCCTTGGATTCCATCCTCTTCGAATACGGCGACACCATCCTGCTGCTGCTGGCCGCTGCCGCCATCTACGACGGCGTTCGCCACCTTGCCGTCTACGGCCCGGGCAAGCGCAGCTTCTGGACCTTGTTCCTCAGCGCCATCGTTTGCTTCAGTTCCGGGCTGCATTTTGAAGCGCTCTATCGCGCCGAATCGAAGCCAGATCGATTGGGCACGCCGAGAATGGTCGTCGCGTATTCGAGCGGCGCGCCCGATGTAGTCGCGCGGCAAAAAGAAAAGGCCGAGAAATCCGCCGCGCAATTCAATTTCGTCCAGGCCGGTGTCATTTCCGAATATACCGCCATCAACGGCGAACGGGTTCGCTATGAACCCACTATCGCGGATATGACCCAGCGCACCACCGTGCTCGCCGAACGGCTGCGCCTGGGCAACGCCGCACGGGTCGATGAAATCAAGGCGAAGGTCTGGTGGCTGTTCTGGATTCCCGCGGCATTGGCGGGATACCTGCTCGGTCGCCGCGAATACGCCTACCTCGTAACGCGCCATCAATTCGTCCGCGTGGCCAAGCCGCAGACCTACGCCGAGGTCGAAGGCTTTGTCGGCCTGCTGAAGGCCGCCTGCGAAGACCCTGCCGTCAACAGCACCCTGGAAGTGATCCTTTCGCAGTCCAACGAAGGCCGCAAAAGACTGATCCAGGATTTGCTGACGCGCTTTCGCGAAAAGCGCGCCCCGCAAATGCTGATCGACGCCTTCGTCTGCCTGATGGACGACGAGGTCGCCGAAAAGGTCTACGTGTTTATTCACAAGTGCGAGCGACCGCTGGCGGTTGCGGCTTGACGGCACTTTTAGCGCAATAGCGCGACGCCCGGCGACATACGTTCGTTATTCCGGTGACCGCAGGAAATCCCTTTAGGGGCGTAGGCCGGAATCCAGTCCATCGTATTGTTCAAAGCAATGGAAGGACTGGGTGGCCCTATATGGCCATCCCATCCCAGCCTACGCTGGGACGACGGGTTTTTGAATTGCTACGCCGACAACAACGGCATCTTGCGTATGCGCTTGCCGGTCGCCGCGGCGATGGCGTTGGCGATGGCCGGCGCCGCCAGCGGTACACCCACCTCACCGATGCCGCCGGGCTTGTTGCCGGAGGCGATCATGTGGATTTCCACCAAGGGCGTTTCGCTCATGCGCAGCATCGGATAGTTATCGAAATTGCTCTGCTCGGGGCGACCATCCTTGAAGGTGATTTCGTTTTTCATGGCCGAGCTATAGCCCAGCAGCAGGCCGCTCTCCAACTGCGCGTTGACCTGGTCGGGATGGACCATGATGCCGCAGTCGGTCGCGCACACCAGTCTATGCACGGTCGGCTTGCCGTTGGCCACCGATACCTCGGCCACCACTGCGGAGTACGTGTCGTAGCACTCCATCTGCGCAATACCCAGGAAGCGCCCTGAAGCGGATTTCCCCCAACCCGCCTTGTCCGCAGCGAGCTTCAGCACCGCCTGCGCGCGCGGATGCGCATCGAGCATGGCAAGCCGCATCGCCAACGGATCTTTACCGGTCTCCTTGGCGATCTCGTCGATGAAGCTTTCGATGGCAAAGGCATTGAGCGCATTGCTGACACTGCGCCAGT
>CAZCKI010000215.1:0-5881 GCA_964498815.1 uncultured Burkholderiales bacterium | reverse complement strand
CATGATGATGGTCACGTCCGGCTCCATCGTCGGCCGCAGCGCCTGCAGGCGGGTGGCATATTCCATGGCCGCGTCGTAGTCGTGAATCGAACAGGGACCGACGATCGCCAGCACCCGGTCGTCGCCGCGGTGCATGATGCGATGCACTTCCTCGCGCGCCTTGTAAACGGTGGTCGAAGCCCGTTCCGTGCAGGGGAATTCGCGCATCAGGTGCGAGGGCGGCATCAGCTCCTTGGTGCCGCGAATGCGCAGGTCATCGGTGTTATAGGCCGGCATGGGTTCTTTGGTGGGAACGACTTGCAGTTTGGTCGGATGGCTCATTTTCGCATTCCTGAAGCGGGTTGAACGGCGGTGAATTCAAATTGACAGGGTTTACTGCTTCGGGGGTACCCCAAAACCTGCCGGCGCCACAAAAACGCCGGCACACAAAGAAAAACCGCCGGTTTTGAGGGCCGGCGGTTCTGGAATTCGATTTGCGCTTGCTGTCTACGTTTGCGCACGATCCTTCCAGCCGCATCGGCCCGGAAAAAACGTATGCCAAAAATAGACTGCGCGAAGATTCATGTGCCGATACTAGCAGAGGATTTGCGCGGCAGGCAAGCGCCCGTCGTACAAAGGTTGCGCCAAGTCAATCCGCCTGCCGACCTGCTCACGCAATCTTCGGCTTGAAAACCAGCGCGGCGCCGTTATTGCACCAGCGCTGACGCGTAGGCGCGGGACCATCGTTGAAGACGTGACCGTGGTGGCCGCCGCACTTCGCGCAATGGTATTCGGTGCGCGGGTAGATCAGCTTGAAGTCGGTCTTCTTCTCGAAAACGCCGGGTAGCGTCGTAAAAAAGCTGGGCCAGCCGGTGCCGCTGTCGAACTTCATTTCGGACGTGAACACCGGCAAGTCGCAACCGGCGCAATAGAACACGCCCTTGCGCTTTTCGGCATTGAGTTCACTGGCAAAAGCCTGCTCGGTGCTTTCCTTGCGCAGTACGCGGTACGGCATCTCGCCGAGGCGCTTTTTCCACTCGGCGTCATCCAGTTTCAGTTTATCGATAGGGGTCATGGCGGCATTGGCTTGTTGAAGGGCGAGTTTGACGGTATCGGCATTCGGCGCACCACCGGATTCCGCTGCTTCGGCGCGGGCAAGCCACGGAATAAAGCCGGCGGCCGTTGCGGCGGTAAGGAAGGATCGGCGCTTCATGTTGAGGTTCTCCATTGGGGTAACGGCAGGTTGGTCGGGACTGCGGCAAAAAGTTTACGCGATTAGCGAGAAGATACGCGGCCGGCACGGCATCGGTTTCAGCGACGTCCCGCATCCCCGGCGCCGCCCACTATACACAGACGCGATTGCGGCCGGTGCGTTTGGCGCGATACAGGAGCGCATCGGCGCGGTCGAACAGTTCTTCCATGGTCTCGCCGGCCTGCGCCTCCGCCACGCCGGTGCTGACGGTCACCGCGATGCCCGGGGCAATCGCCTGCCAGTCGTGCTCCGCCACGCGCAGGCGCAGTTTTTCCAGGGTGACCCGGGCCGCTTCCAGGGGTGTTTCCGGCAACAGGATGGCGAACTCCTCGCCGCCGAAACGCACGTGCCGGTCCGATTCGCGCAGGGCCGTGCCGACCACCTGCGCCAGCGTGGCCAGCACCTTGTCCCCGACCGCGTGGGAGTGCCGGTCGTTGACTTCCTTGAAGCGGTCGATGTCGTACACCGCCAGTGAAAACGGCGTCGCATAGCGCGCCAGCCGCTGGATTTCCTCGCTCATGCGCGCGTGCAGGAAGCGCCGGTTGTAGAGGCCGGTCAGCGCGTCGCGCTGCGAAAGCTCCTCCATGGCCCGCGCCTTGTCCTCGAGTGCGCGGTTGAGGCGCTGCACGTCGGCGAACGCGGCGACCAGCTGCACGTTCTTCAACTGGTGCAATTCGGCCTCGCGACGCGCGCGTTCGAGCTCCGCTTCCACGCGCAAGCTGTCCATCCGGTCGCGCACCATGTGGTCGTATACGCGGGCGCGCGCTTCGAAAAAAAGCTCGTGGTGAGCCAGCGCCTTCTCGATCAGGCCGCGGCCCTTGTAGTGCTGCGACAGCAGCAGATGGGTCTTGAACACCTCGCGCTCGATGTCGGCTTCGATCGCCGAGCGCAGCGCGCTGAGAAGGTGGGCCTCGGCCTCGTCGTGGCGGCTCATTTTGTCGAGAATCTCGCCCAGGCCGGCGTGCACTTCGATGTGCATACGCACCGAGTCGCCGCGCTGCACGCTGGCGAGCGCGATTCGCGCCCAGTTCAGCGCTTCGTTCAGGTCGCCCCGCTTCATATGGGCGCGGCCGACGGCCAGTTGGCACCAGCCGGAGTGCCAGTAGGCGCCGATTCCCTGCAGGACGTCGATGGCGCGCTCCAGCAGAGCGACACCCTTTTCCAGATCGCCCGCGTTGACCTCGCCGTCGCCCCAATTGGCCAGGGCGCGGCCCTGCATATCGGGGTCCTCGTCGCGCTGCGCCGCGTTCATCGCCCGCTCGTACATGGCGAAGGCGCGTGCGTAGTCGCCCAATTCTTCGTGCACGATGGCAAGGCAATTGATGACCCGCGAGGCACGGTACTCGATGTCCCCGTCGGTATACACCTGCAGGACGGCATACAAGCAGGCGATTGCCTCCTGATAACGGCCAAGCTGGGTGTGTGCCAAACCCACCCAGGAACGCGCATGGGCCTCGCGCAAGACATCCGCCCGCGAGCGCCAGTGGTGGGCCGCTCCGTGCGCGATCACCAGCGCGTCTGCGTAGCGGTTTTGCAGGTGACAGGCATCCGCCAGATCGATTTCCAGTGTCGCCGCCAGGTCGGCATGGTCCGCGCGGTCGATGCCGGCCAGCCCCGCGCGCAGCATTTTCTCGGCCGCCGCCGGTCGCGATTCGGCGAGATGCACCGCCGCCTGCAACCAGAGGCGTATCGCCTCTTCCATCGCCCTAGCCAATGCGAGCGGCGCAAGTGCTGCGTCAAGCTGCGCGCGGTCCGGCTTGAAGTGCTGTCGGCGAATGCGCTCGCGCAGCGCTTCCAGCACCGGCAGCCAGCTCGCAGTTTCGGCAGCGTCGTCCATCATCCCAGTGTAGCGGGGTAGGCGGCCGGTTTCCAGCGGCCGGCGATATTTGTTAGGCGGTGCCGCCGACGGTAAGGCCTTCGATGCGCAGCGTAGGCTGTCCGACCCCGACCGGGACGCTCTGCCCTTCCTTGCCGCAGACGCCGATGCCGGAATCGAGGCGCATGTCGTTGCCGATCAGGCTCACATGTTGCAGCGCTTCGATGCCGTTGCCGATCAAGGTTGCTCCGACCACCGGGTAGGAAATCTTGCCGTCCTCGATCATGTACGCTTCGGAGGCCGAAAAAACGAATTTGCCGCTGGTGGTATCGACTTGCCCGCCACCAAAATTGGCGGCATACAGGCCGCGTTTGACGCTGGCGATGATTTCCTCCGGCGACCGGTCCCCCGCCAGCATGCTGGTATTGGTCATGCGCGGCATCGGAATGTGCGCGTACGATTCGCGCCGGGCGTTACCGGTCACGGCGACGCCCATCAGGCCGGCATTCATGGTGTCCTGCATATAGCCGCGCAAAATGCCGTCTTCGATCAGCACGTTGCGCTGCGTGGGATTGCCCTCATCGTCGATATTCAACGAGCCGCGCCTCTGCGGAATGGTGCCGTCATCCATCACCGTCACCCCCTTGGCCGCTACCCGGGTACCAACCTTGCCGGCAAACAGGCTCGAACCTTTGCGGTTGAAGTCGCCTTCGAGGCCGTGCCCGACCGCTTCGTGGAGCAATATTCCCGGCCAACCGCTGCCCAATACCACCGTCATCTGTCCGGCCGGCGCAGGCCGGGCTTCGAGATTGACCAACGCCTCTTTTACGGCCTGTTCGGCGATGCCCTGCAAAACCTCGTCGCTGAAATACTGGTAGTCGAACCGCCCGCCGCCGCCGGTATGGCCTTGTTCGCGCCTGCCGTTTTGTTCCGCGATGACGGTGAGGCCGATATGCACCAAAGGCCGCACGTCGGCGGCCATCACGCCGTCGTTGCGCGCAACCAGGATGACCTCGTAGTCGCCGGACAGACGGCCCATGACTTCCTTGACGCGCGGATCGACCGCGCGCGCAAACTTTTCCAGGCGTTCGAGAATTGCGACCTTGTCGGCATCGGCCAGCGCCGAAGGATCGGTGGGCACATACAGATCGAGGCCCGACTTGACGATGCCGGCGGCGCGCCCGGCATGACCGCTACCGCCGCTGCGGGCAATGCTGCGCGTGGCCTGCGCGGCGGCGCGCAACGCCGGCACACCGATATCGTCGGAATAGGCAAATGCCGTCTTCTCTCCCGACACCACACGCACACCGACACCCTGGTCGATATTGAAACTGCCCGATTTGACGCGCCCTTCCTCCAGGCTCCAGCTTTCGGAGCGCGCGTACTGGAAATACAGGTCGGCGTAGCTTGCGTCGTGGGTAAAGATGTCCTCAAAGATCGAGGACAGGGTCGCTTCGCTGATTTCGTAGGGTGTCAGCAAAATATCGCGGGCGATGGCAAGGTGGTTCATATTGATTTCGGGCCGGCTGGCAATACGGGTTGAAAGGCGGCAGGCATCGGCCGGGCCGCTACGGCAAATCAGATCTGGCTGAGCGTACGGTGCGAGAGCGCGGGCAGGCTCCTGCGAATGGTCTGCTGATAGGTTGGGTTGATTCCCGCCACCACAACCCCGGAACCGCGCGGCAGGCGGTCCAATACCACCCCCCAGGGATCGACGATCATCGAATCGCCGTGCGTTTCGCGGCCGTTGACGTGATAGCCGCCTTGCGCCGGCGCCAGCACATAGGCGAGATTTTCGATGGCGCGCGCGCGAATCAGCGCTTCCCAGTGGGCCTTGCCGGTGGTTGCCGTGAAGGCCGACGGCACCAAGATGATGTCCACATTGCCCATCGCCCGGTACAGTTCCGGGAAACGCAGGTCGTAGCAGATCGACACGCCGATGCGACCGTAGGGCGAATCGACCACCACCACCTTGTCGCCGGGCTCGATGGTGCGTTCCTCGGAAAATTGCTCGGTGCCCAGCGCGAGGTTGAACAGGTGAATCTTGTCGTACCGGGCGACCTGCACGCCTTCCTTGTCGTAAATCAGGCAACTATTGCGCACTTTGCCGGGCACAGACGACTCCATCGGCACCGATCCGCCGACCAGCCAGATGCGATGCTTCGCGGCCGTCTCGGACAACCACTGCTGAATGGGGCCGCCATTCGGGCGCTCGCGCACCGCCACCTTGTCGGTGTCTTTCATGCCCATGATGGCGAAATACTCCGGCAGCGCAACGATGCGCGCGCCGGTGGAAGCGGCCAAGGCCACCAGCCGAGTCGCTTCCTCCAGATTGGCCTTTACATTGGGTCCGCTGGCCATCTGGATCGCGGCGATGCGGTAAAACGACTGCGTGCTTTGCTGGGCGCGAGCGAGCGCGTCGGGAAGCGAGGGGGCGTTCTTGGTGATGATCACGGCGATTTCTTCGGTGCATCCGGATTGACTGCGGGTGGGGCGGCCGGAGCGGGCGCCGTCGCAGGAATGGTGACCGACATCTTATCTGCTTTCACTTCGGTGAGTACCGCGTCATCCCATTTGCCTGTGACAGTGTATTGTACCGAAAGGATTTTCTCGAAGGGGCTGCCGGCAATCTTTTGAACGATCCAGGCGCCCAAGGCACCGGCCGGCCCCAATGTGGTAAAGCCCACACCGAGAGCGATGCCACTGTCGATTTGCGGCTTGAAGGTCATCGACATGTTTTGGGTTTCTTCCGGCAAGGAGACCTGCCCGGCAAACTTTACTTCGGCCGAGGGGCCGGCGATGACCAGATCGTCGGTGTACATGATGCCGTTGGC
>CAZCKI010000214.1:0-5886 GCA_964498815.1 uncultured Burkholderiales bacterium | reverse complement strand
TGCGCAGCTCGCGCGCCTCGCGCGCCGCCAGGCCGCCGGCGCGAAACGGCAGGCGCTCCAGCACCTCGTTGTCGTCCAGCGGCAGGCGCGGCGCGGCACAGGCCAGGGTCGCCGCCAGCCACAGGCAGGCCGCGAACAATCTCGAATAGTTCATGTATGAAATGGAAAAGGACTCATGTTTGCGCCGCCGCGCCACGATGCCGTGGCGCGGCTGCACATCGACCTGCCGTGCGGCCGAACCCGGCTACTACGGCGTATCCGGGTTGGGGTCTTCCCCGTTCTGGCCGTTGGGCGAGCCCGGGATCGGATGCTTCAGGTACGGGAAGGCGTTGTCGAACTGCGTCGCATTGATGACGGCGCCATCGGTGTAGCCCAGGTAGCCGGACGGCGTAACGCCGGGCGCGAGAATGCCGCCCATGATGACCCGCAGCTCGATGTCGGTGACATCGTCGCCGGGACGGCGGCCGTTGGGAAAGCCGGCCGGATCGCAGGCCGGATTATTGGCCACGGTCAGCACGCCCTTAACGAAGCAGCCGGCCGCGCCGAGGAAAAACTGCTGCGCGCGCGGCGTCGCGGGAATGGCGGTGTTGAGGCGGATCATTTCGGTTTTCGGCCCTACCGTCTTGAACTGGTTGACGCCCGGCACGCCGGTCAGGAACGCCGCCTCCATGTCGGGACGCGAGGTGAGCGCGACCGGCACCACGCCGTCCTTGCCGTACACATCGCCGATGATGTCGGCGAATACCACATGATTAAAATAATCGATGAAGTTGTTGGACACGTCGTTCTTCGGCTCGCTCATATTGAACTTGTCCTTGTCCGGCAGGCCGATCAATACCTCGTTGACCAGCGGCATGCCCATGCGCGACAGCTGCACATAGTTGTGCGAAGCGACGATTTTCGACAGCGGACCGTCGGCCGGCACACGCGTTTGCGGCAGGCTCGCCGTGCTCCAGACGCCGATCACCGTGTCGCTGCCCTTGGTGAGACAGTTCGCCGGCAATTCCATGGCGATCGAGGAGATGTTCTTGGTGTCGGTGACGCTGCTGGAATTGTCGAAACCGTGCGCCGTGAGGCCGATGACGCGCGGCGTGCTGATGTTCAGATAGTCGAACACCTCGCCCAGGTTGACGCGGAAGCCCTCCTTGCGCTGGCCGACGAACACGCGGCCCTTGGTGGTGCAGCCGGGAATGCTCACCTCGTAGAGGTGCTTGTTGGCGTATCCGGCGTAGTCGGGGATGGTCTTGGTGCCGATGTAATCGGAAGGCTTGTCGAAGGTGGTCGCGCCGTTGGCGACGTTGCTCACCGCGTCCGAACTGGTCGGATTGCGCCGCGGACCGCGGTTGACCTTGAGCGTATAGGTTTCGCGCACGTTCAGATTGGCGTCGTTGACGTTGCTGACGGTGCGTATGGCCGACAGGGGAACGGCGATCGGCTTGCCGCCGGACATCAGCGTAAGCCCCTTGATGGTATTGGTGAACTGGAACTGGAACGTCAGGTCCTCCACGCCGTCGCCGTCGTTGTCGATGTGGATTTCGTAGATGGCGTCCGGGTCGAATTTAAAGTAGTTCGGACCGCCGTAGGCGTCCTGCAAGGGAATGAAGTTGGCGATCAACGTAACGAAACCGCTACGGCCGGGCTCGTAGCTATTGAATGCATAAACGTCGGTGTTGTCGATCGCCGGCATGCGCGAAATCATCGGCGCCTCGCGGTGGCTGGCGGCAAACGCCGACGACGACAGCGCGCCGATCACCGCCGCTCCGGCCGTGACGGCCGCGATCAGCGCGAGCTTGAACGGGGTCTTGCTAGTCTTCACTTGCATGTTTTCTCCTTTGACGTAGTAGTGCCGTAACGCGGTTGCGATTCCGCACGCCTGACATACGCAGCCGTTTCGCCAACTGGATGTGCCGCATGACGGAAATCCAAAAATATTTTCGGCGCGTAGGAAATGAGTTGCGATACTTCATACTTCTTCCATCGGTCGACGGGTCCCAAACGCGAATGCCGTCTGCCGGGAAGTGTGAAAAAACTCGTCAACCTTCACACCTCAGCGGCCGATCGGCGCACTGCGCGTGCGCGAACGCCATTTCTTCACCAGGAGTTTTTTGTTTGAATATCAAGTTCACATCGCGTCGCCGCGCGAACGCACTGGTCGCCTTCGGCTTGCTGGCCGCGCCCTGCGCTCATGCCGGGGGCGAGCAGGTCGTCGAGAAAATCGTGGTGACCGGTTCCGCGACCTCCCCGGCCGGTGTCGCCGATGCCGCCAGCGTCGGCACCGTGACGCAAGCGCAGCTGGAAGCGCGCACGTTTTACCGGCCGGGCGAAATTCTGGAGAGCACACCGGGACTGATCGTCAGCCAGCACAGCGGCGAGGGCAAGGCCAACCAGTTTTATTTGCGCGGCTTCAACCTCGACCACGGCACCGATCTGCGCACCACGGTGGACGGCATGCTGGTCAATCAGCGCAGCCATGCTCACGGCCAGGGCTGGACCGATCTCAACTTCGTCATCCCCGAACTCGCGGCCGGCAGGGGGCATTTGCTGTACGCCCTGGAGGCGATGCATAACGATGGGCCGATCACGCGGCCCGACGATTTCCGGAAACTCAATGCCGTGCTGTGCTATAGCGAAGGCTCGGCCATCGACTATTACTACGCCTCGCGCCTGCCGGGCGAACCCGCGCAGGGCGTCAACGATGTGCACTTTCATCCGACCGAGACACGCTCCTTCCGGCTGTCGGCGATCCTGCGCTTTTAGCGCGGGGCGATGCGGGTCAGCTATGCGGATGGTGATGCGGCGGGGCGGCCGGCCGCTCTGCCTCGGCCGACACCAGGTTGAGCTGCCCGTGCCGCACCGCCTTCTGCGCGGTGATGGCATCCGCCAGCGCCCGCACCGCCGCGACCGGGCCGCGCAGGATGGCGGCCTCCAGACAGGCTTCCTGATCTAGGTGCACATGGATGGTCGACACCGTGATTTCGTGGTGCGCGTGCTGCAGTTCGGCAATGCGTCCGGCCAGCTGGCGCTCGTGATGGTGATAGACGAAACTCAGGCAGGCTACGCACTGTGCCGAGGCGTCGGGATGCACGCCCTCTTCGTCGAGGGCCCTGCGCACCAGGTCGCGAAAAGCTTCCGAGCGACTGTCGTAGCCCTTGCGTCGCAGCCAGCCGTCGAACTGGCCGGCCAGAAAATCGTCTATGGACAGGGTAAAGCGTTGCATGCGGACTCCGGAGGGCAACGCCATCGTCGGCGTTGGAGTAATACGTCCGCAAACGGCAAGCGGATGCCGGCCCGCCTCCGGCGTAAAATCGGGATTCGAAACGTCTTCGCATGAAATCGGGAAATGCCGCCTCCACATATCCTGCTCGCCGCACCGTTGCTCGCCCTTGGCGCCTGCGCCGCAGTGGCGCCCCGCGCCGACGACGCGGACCGGATGCCGGTTCCTTTGACTGCTGCCGCCGGCGACGCCGCGCGCGGCCACGCGCTGGCGATTTCGCGCGAAGGCGCGCATTGCATACTCTGCCACGCGCTGCCGGAGGAAAAATTCGCCGGCGATATCGGCCCGCCGCTCCAGGGTGTCGGCACACGTTTGAACGTAGCACAGTTGCGTCGCCGCGTAGTCGATATCACCGTTATTCGCCCCGACACCACCATGCCGGCGTTTCATCGGGTGAATGGACTGCAGCGCGTTGCGCCCGAATATCGCGGCAAGCCGGTCCTGTCCGCGCAGGATGTCGAAGACGTGATCGCCTACCTGTCGACACTGCGCGAATGAGGGAACAACATGACTGATCGCCGGACCTTCCTCGCCGTCGCCGCCCTGCCCGCCTTGTCGGTATTCCCGGTGTGCGCGCAATCGAATCGCTTCGAAGCCGACATCGGTCCGCTGATCGACAAGCTGACCGGCGGCAAGCCGGTTGCCGCCGGCCGCGTGCAACTGACGCTGCCCGCCTTCGCCGAAAACGGCCAGTCGGTGCCGGTCACCATTGCCGTCGCGGCGAATGAAGGCGCAGTGAAAAGCCTGCATTTGTTCGCGCCGCGCAATCCACGCCCCAACATCGCCAATTTCCATTTCGGTCCACGCTCCGGCAAGCCCGCCGTCACCACCCGTATCCGCCTCGCGGGAACGCAAACGTTACGTGTCATCGCCGCCTTTGCCGACGGCAGCTTCGGCTCCGCCACGGCGCCGGTCGAAGTCACCGCGTCGGCCTGCCTGGACATGACCGCATCATGAGCAACTACCGACTTGCCGTTCCCGACCGCGTCGCGCGCGAAACACCGTTCCTGGTTCGTCTCATCATCCAGCACCCCATGGAGACCGGCTTTCGCCTCGATGCCGCCGGCGCCGCCATTCCGAAGAACCTCATCAACGAAATCGTCTGTCGACTCGACGGCGCGCAAGTGCTGCGCATGGAATTGTCGTCAGGGATCACCGCCAATCCCCTGTTCGAATTCTTTGCGGTCGCCGACAAGAGCGGCGAGCTGGTCGTCGAATGGCAGGACGACGGCGGTGTCCATGCCTCCGCTCGCGCGATTGTCCAGGTGGCCGATTGAGCATTTGCCGCAGGGGGCCGGCCGTGCTCGCAACCCTCATGGTGCTGGCCGCATACGCCGAGCCGACGCGGATACTCAGCGAAATAAAATCCGGCCGCGATTTCCAAAGCCGCGAAGTACAGGCGCAGCAAGCCGACGATTTTGCCAACCCCGGCATGCTCTGGGTCGAACGCGGTGCAGGCCTCTGGAAAACGATTGAAGGCGAAGCCGGCAAGAGCTGTGCGAGTTGCCACGGCGATGCCGGCCAATCGATGCGCGGCGTAGCGGCGCGCTACCCGTCGTACGACGCCGAAGCCAAACGCATATTGGATCTCGAGGCGCGCATCGTGCAATGCCGCAGCCACCACCAGCGCGCAGCCGCGTGGAAATACGAGTCGGAAGAAATGCTGGCGATAACGGCGTATGTCGCGCAACAGTCGCGCCGCATGCCCATCAAGGTATCGATCGACGGCGGCGCGCGCGCGACCTTCGAGGCAGGACAGCGTCTGTACACAACCCGCGTCGGCCAACTGAATCTCGCCTGCACCCACTGTCACGACCGACAATGGGGCAGGAAACTGCTGGCCGATACCGTGAGCCAGGGCCAGCCGAACGGCTACCCGACCTACCGCCTCGACTGGCAAACGCTGGGGAGCCTGCAGCGGCGCATCCGCGCCTGTTTTTATGGCGTGCGCGCCGAGTTGCCGGCGTTCGGTTCCGAGGACATCACCGCGCTTGAACTCTACCTCGCCTGGCGCGGCGAGGGCCTCGTCATCGAGACCCCGGCCGTGCGGAAATAGTTGCAAGCCCTCAAGTTACTCAGTCGTCTAACTAACGGCCTTGATGAAAGGATTTGCAATTGGTCGACAAAATGAAACCCTCCTCCGGTGACGGGGGAAGGGCAGGGTGGGGGCGATGTTTGCACAATGAGTCAGCCTGTAATGACCCCCATCCCAACCTTCCCCCGCAAGCGAGGGAAGGAGCAAAACCCTCAATCGTTTGAGGTGAGTAGCAGACCCGTCAAACGATCTTGATGCCGAGGTTGGGAAGCCGGTCGATATGGCAATCGATCACATCGCCGCGCACCACCGGACCCACGTTTTCCGGAGTGCCGGAATAGATGATGTCGCCGGGCATCAGTTCGTTGGCTTCGGAAAGCTTCGCGATTTGCTCGGCGACATTCCAGATCATCTGTTTCAAATCGGCATTTTGCTTGACCGCGCCGTTGACCTTGAGCCAGATCGCGCCATCCTTGATGTGATTAACCGCAGCCACCGGATGGATCGGTCCGAGCACGGCCGAGTGGTCGTAGCTCTTGCCGATTTACCACTCCTTAATCTCGTCGCCCACCGCGCG
>CAZCKI010000213.1:0-5890 GCA_964498815.1 uncultured Burkholderiales bacterium | reverse complement strand
ACTTGCATGGGGTGCAAGGGGTCGGAAGTTCGAATCTTCTCGCCCCGACCAATTCGATGGCAGCAATAAATGAACCGGCGAGAGCCGGTTTTTTTACGGCCGAAAGGGATGCGCGATCGAATGTCCTTACGGCGCCTTCGCTTCGATTGCACCACGCAGTCCGGCCCGCTGGATGGCGGCGCTGATCAGTCCTTCTGCCTTCGTTTTTTCCACGAACCGGCGCAACCAGGGCATGCCGGCATCGCGGCCTTTGGGAATGCCCAGGGCCATGGCTTCCATACCCCAGCGGCCCTCCAGCACGCGCGAGCCCGGCAGTTGATCACCCATTTCGTACAAGGTCGGCTTGTTGGTCGCATACGCATCGATTTCGCCGGCGGCCAGCATGCCAATGCCGGCCTTGACGGTGGCGGCACCGATCACGCTTGCCTGCTTGAATTCCCGTTTCAACCGGCCTTCCGAGCTGCTTTTCGCCGTGACGCCAACCCGCACGCCCGCGCGATCGATATCGGCCAGCGCAGCAAGCGGTGAGCCTTTCGGCACCAGGTAACCGAGCTCGATTTCCAGACAGATAGGCGAGAAATCCATGTCGCGGGCGCGCTCAGTGGTCGCATTGGTAAAGATCACGTCCACCCGGCCGGCGGTCACCGCCGCCAGGACTTCGGCATTGTTGGCCAGGACTACCGGTTCAAACGGCACGCCAAGCTCCCGGGCCAGCGCCCGTCCCAGGTCGTGTCCCACGCCGCGGCGGGCTTCGGGCGCGGCATCGACGAGCAAGGAGGTTGGGGTGCCCGCATAGAGCCCAACGCGCAGTTTGCCCGTGGGCGCCAGGATCCTGACGGTTTCAGGTTCCGCGGGCTGGCCGGTGAAGGAACAGGCTGTCAACAACAGGCTGGCGAAGAGCCAGATCGCCAGGCGGAAATCACCATACGGGAATGCCGGCGTCGACTGCCGGCTGGGCACGCTGCGCGAGTTTATCATCTGCAAAGTGTAGCCTGATAGCGGCGAAAAGGAGGCGCGACTTACATAGCCGGAGGTGCAAACAATACGTAATAGTATGCTTTAGGAAAGAGTTCTAATAGTCAGAAATACAAGGAAATAATTGTTTCTCTATGCTGAAGCGGAATGACATAAGTCTCGTATAATTTATATTATGTCAAATGACATACGGGGCTGTCCGTATTGGATAAACCGCGCGTCATAAGTCATATCCAAACGAGACCGAGGACGATCGATGGGAAGGCATCACCCTTGCCTCTTTGACAAATAGGCAGTGAGCGCCTCGATAGCCGCGGTCACCTTGGGCGGTTGCAAGCGGCGCTTCAAGGTCACGGCGTAAATGCCGGCGCCGGGCAATTGCCAATCGGGCAACAGCAC
The DNA here is from genome assembly GCA_964498815.1 of uncultured Burkholderiales bacterium. Lineage (GTDB taxonomy): Bacteria > Pseudomonadota > Gammaproteobacteria > Burkholderiales > Usitatibacteraceae > UKL13-2. Next base: position 4,516 of record CAZCKI010000213.1, on the reverse strand, counting down.
TTTGAGCACTCCCCGCTCAATTTCGCGTTGCACCGTATAGCTGGGCAAGCGCGCCACGCCAAAGCCTTGTATGGCGAGTTCCAGCAACATGCCCACGTTGTCGGTCATCGCCGCTGGCATGAGCGTAACGCGTGCGGACCGGCCATCGGCATGCCGAAACGCCAGTGTCGTCGGTTCGGCAAAACGGCTGAAGCCGACGATGTGATATGTCTGGAGTGCGTCAGGCGAGTCCGGCATGACGCGAGCTTTCAGGTATGTGGGTGCGGCCACCAGGCATTCTTGCAAATCCGATAATTTGCGCGCAACCAGCGAGGAGTCGCGTAACCAGCCGGAGCGGATCGAGAGATCTATCGACTGCGCCGCCAAATCGACAATGTTGTCGTCCACCTGTATATCGAGCAAGAGCTTTGGGTGCAGACGGGCCAGCGGCGTGAGCGCAGGCAGCACGATGCGCTGCGCCACGTCCGAGGCGGCCGAGATGCGCAAGCGCCCGGCGATCTCGCCCGAATGTTGCATAGCGAACTCCTCGGCCATTTCCGCCGCCGTCAGCATCTCTACACACTTCTCGTAAAACCCCTGCCCTGCCTCGGTCAGCGACAGCCGTCGGGTGGTGCGATGGAGCAGGCGCACGCCGAGTTCCTCTTCGAGCTGACTGACGGCGGTGCTAAGCACCGAGGTCGCCAAATCCTGCGCCCGCGCCGCCGCCGAGAATGAACCGTGACGGACGACCTGAACAAACAGCGCCATGCGCCTCAAGCGATCAAGTTGCATTGGATTGTTCCGTTTAATCGAAAGATGAATTGCAGCATAGCCGCTTTTTCGTCATCCCGCGCCCACCTATAGTCGGATCACCCCAAAACAGGCATCCAGACCACCGGGAATGCCGACAACCCTTCATCCGATGGAGATAAACATGAACAAGAAAATCCTGAAACACGCACTGGCCGCTTCGCTGACCCTTTCCGTAGCGGCTGAGGTCGGCGCACAAATCAAACCACTGGACATCAAGGTGTTCAGCGCCGAAGAGAGCGGCTTCTTTGTCAGCTCGGTACTGGTCTCCGGCAAAACCGATGCGGTCTTGCTAGACACGCAATTCACGCGTGCCAATGCCTTGCGCGTTGCGGCGATGGTGCTGGAAAGCGGCAAAAAACTGACCACCGTCTACATCAGTCACGGCGATCCTGACTACTACTTCGGCGCCGAATTCATCCATCAGCAATTCCCGGATGCGAAAATCGTCGCCAGCGCCTCCACAGTCAGTCAGATCAAGGCCAACCTGCAGAAGAAGCTGGACGTATGGGGCCCGCAGCTGCGCGCCAACGGCCCCGGCACACCATTCATCCCGGAAGCTATCGCTGCCGACAGCATCGACCTGGAAGGGCAGAAACTTGAACTGGTCGGCTACGACGACCCGATGGCTTACCAACACTACGTCTGGATTCCTTCGCGGAAGGCCATCGTGGGCGGTGTCAGCAGTTTCTCCAGCTTGCATGTCTGGACCGCAGACACCGCACAAAAAAGCGTGCGCGCAGGTTGGGTCCAGTCACTGGACGAACTGATCGCCCGCAATCCGGAGATCGTTGTGCCGGGACACATGAAGCCCGGTTCGAAACTGGATGCTTCCGCGCTGCGCTACACACGCGACTACCTGGGAAAATTCGAGCAGAAATTCGACAAAAGCAGCAACTCGGCTGAACTGATCGCCGCCATGAAAAAGGCCTATCCCGAAGCGGGTCTGGGCGTCGCTCTGGACATCGGCGCCAAGGTCACCAAGGGTGAGATGAAGTGGTAAGGGCCGATTGAACCTTTCCCCCCGACCTGGGGCGGCCGTAGAGGTCGCCCCGGTTTTAGATACTCTCGATGCCAAAGTCCCAAAATTACCTTCACGATGAAGTAATCTGAAAATGGGCGCGGAAGATGCATTGCATCCTTGTGATCTCAATATAGTCAAAGTAATACTGCAATTAGGGCTAGTTGCGGTTGCTGCCCACAATTAGCGTTCCGTCATATTGTCGTCATGCAAAGCGCCAATTCCCCCACTCCTAGCGCGACTCATACGTTTCCCCGGCTTTCGTCAGAATCCCTCCCGCTCGCTTTCCAGATAGGCCGTAATTGCATTGCGGTCGGATAACTCGGCGAAGTTGACTAACTGCCGCCAACGCGAGGCGTCGAATTTCCGCACTGCGCTGCTGGGGTCCATACCGGCCTTGAAGGCAGCGTCCATATGAGATTTGAGCGCCTTGAGATATGCCAGGGTCGGCTGCTCGAACGTCGCCAATGAGCCGGGTTGACCATGCCCCGGCACAAACGCCGCCGCATCAAACGAGCGCAGGCGCTCAAATGCGGCTATCCAGCCGGTCAAGTTGCTATCCGGCAGGACCGCTGGAAGCCGGCCGGCGTAGAGCACATCGCCGGCATACACAATCCGATCCGGTGAAACTCGAATCACCAGGCTGCCCCCCGTGTGGGCGCGGCCGATATGGGTGATCTCAAGCTTTACGCCTCCCAGGTCGATATTCGCAACGCCCTGCTCTGCGACCAACTGATCCGGCGCCGAGGGAACGTCTGGTTTTTCTTTGCGTTCCAGCGCGCTGGCAATGCCCTGGGCGAAATCTCCCCCGTCCTTTGCCATCCGAGCCGCGGCGTCGACGGACGCGATGACGCGCGCGCCGGACCTACGGAACACCTCGTTTCCCATGAACCGGTGCGGTTGCGAATTGGTATTGATGGCAAAGCGGATCGGCAGCGGCGTAACGCGCCCGATGGCAGCGACCATCTCTTCGGCCATTTCCGTCGTGTAGCCGGTATCGATCACCGCCACGGCATCGCGACCGACGACGAAACCCAGATTCATCCGAAAGCCGTTGTTAATTTTCGCCGGTCCCTCGTAGGGGCCGATCCAAGCCCAGGCGTGCGCGGAAACTTGCGTTGGTGCCGGCAGGATGGCGGCGTGCGCCGCGCCGCAAAGTCCCAGCAGCAGACCGGCCGCACGAAACAACGCCATCGACGCCCAAAGCGAAGCGCTTTGGCAACGGCCCTCACCTATGCGGCTTCCCATTATTTCCCGCTCGCCGCAGCTTGGGCCTCGAAGTCGTCAAACGCGACCACGCTGTCCGCCTTGGTCCAAATCCCGGCCTCCCCAGGAGCGGTGATATGTCCATCGTCGAGCTCGATGACGGCCTTGCCATCGAGCAGCACGCGAATACGCGTACCGGCAAATTCCACACGCAGCGTATGCCAGGCGTTCGCCGCGACCGGCGCATCGACATATTTGATAGTGATTCGACGCCCATGCTCGGTGTAATACAGCGCCACATTGTTTTCCAGCGCATTGGCGCGGGCAACGTAGTAATTGTCGCCGTCCTTCCAGCGCCACACCACGCCGCCCGCCTGGTCGTCGCGGCCCGCCAGGGGTTTGAATTTGACCTGCACCGCGCCATCGAGCAGCGGATGGTCGCGCTGGACGCACCAGGGAAAATCCGCCACCCCGCTTTGCTTCAGGACATTGGGCCGGCTTGGCGCCAAGGCATCGGCCTCGACAGTCCACCTGGGCATGCCCTTGCCGGTCGCACCGCAGATCCAGCCGGCAGGCGCCCTGCCCTGCACCTCGTTATCAAAATTGGCCGTGGCGCCGTAGGCAAGCTGACCGGCAACAAGGGAAAAAACCGCGGCAACACCTGCCACCCATCCGGATAAACCTGATCTCATGAAGCGCTCCTCAATCGAGAGTTTTCGAGTTGCCAGAGTAGCCGCCAAGCGTTAAGGCAATGTTATGCCGATTGATGGTTCTCTTAATGTTGCCTTAGACTGGGTCGTGTATCAGTGAAAAGCCCAAACCCGGGCCATTCAGGGGGCCGCATGCGGCTGTTGGTCATCGAGGACGAAAAGCGCATCACCGAGATTCTGGATGCCGCTCTGAAGCGCGCCGGCTTTGCGGTCGATATCGTCTCGCGTTGCGGCCAGGCGCGGCTGGCGCTCGCCAATACCCGTTACGATGCAGCTATCCTCGATTTGGGGCTTCCCGACGGCGACGGACTCGATTTGCTCGCGCAGGTACGGCATTCCGGTGTCCAGGTACCGATTCTGGTCCTGACCGCGCGCGATACCGTCGAAGACCGGGTACGCGGGCTCGATGCCGGCGGCGACGACTACCTGGTCAAGCCGTTTGCCGCCAGTGAGTTGATCGCGCGCGTCAAGGCGCTGCTGCGCCGCCCCGGCGGTTCGCTGGGAAAAATTTTGACCGCGGGCAATATCGCCTTCGATACCGTCGAATGCGATGTGCGGGTCGATGGGCGCTCCATCGCGCTGCCCCGGCGCGAAGCGACCATTCTCGAACACCTGATGCGCCGCCAGGGTCGCGTCGTGCCGAAGAGTCTGCTGCTGGACAAGCTATACGGGTTCGACGAGGAGGTCGAATCCAATACGATCCCGGTGCATGTCCACCACCTGCGCCGCAAGCTCGAAGAAGCCGGTTGCAATACCGGCATTCACACGGTGCGCGGCGTCGGCTACCTGC
>CAZCKI010000212.1:0-5933 GCA_964498815.1 uncultured Burkholderiales bacterium | reverse complement strand
GGAAGCGTCGCGCACCGGCGCGTAAAAGACACCGGGACGCGATCCGTCGGGTGCGCCGATCGCGTAGTGGGCGGCGGCAGTGGCACGGGTGATTTCCGGCTCAGGACGGATTTCCAGGCGCGAGCGGGGGATTTTGGCGAACAGCTTCTCCAGCGTCGGCTCGACCTTGTGCTGGATGACGCGATACGCCTCGATGATTTCTTCCTCGCTTTTGAATGGCCGCAGCTTCGGGTCGGTGGCGATCGAATCGATAAAGGCCTGCAAGTCGCCGCTGAAACCGACCTGGCGGCGCACTTTTTCCATTTCCTGGCGAATGCGCGCGACCTCCTGCAAGCCGAGCTGGTGAATCTGCTCGGGTTTCATGTCGGTAGTGGTGGTCTGCCGCACCAGGAAGGCATATTTGGCGGCGCCGTTCGGGGTCGCACCGAGACCGGCGCTATCGCGACATTTCGGCAAGTACTCCTTTTCTACAAAATCGTGCAGTCTCTGGAACGCGGGAATGATTTTATCGACGGTCATTTGTCGATACGCGGCGGTCAGGCGCATGCGATCGGCTTCCTCGAACCCGGCCGGAAATTGGTGCACCGGCGTCATGAAGGCACTGCGATCCGGGTCGGCCACCATCTGCGTTTTCAATTGCGTCAGCACCCGTGTCATCAGGATTCTCGGCTGGACCACCTTGTGCTGCATGCCGTCGCGCATATTGGCGATGGCGGCATCGACCCACTCGGGAAATCCCCCCAGGCGCTGCAGGAATTGTTCGTAGTGCTTGACGGTACGAAACGGCTGCGCGCCCTGGGTGCTGGCAAATTGCACCAGCGTAAGCGGCAGCGAATAGAACTGGTTGAACGGCGTGTGGTAGAAATCGAACTTGGTCCCGTCCAAACGCTGGCGAATCTGGAAGTCGAGGACGTCGTAGGTGAGGCGGTCGTTGGCGGCGAGCTGCGTAGATGGAATTTTTTTCAGGGCGCGCGACATGTCCTTCAGGAACGCAAACTCGCGCTGGCGGAATGCCGGTGTCAGGTTGACGACGAACTTGTCGGCGTAGCGGTCGTCTCCGGTGACCGAAGTAGCCTGCATCGGATTCAGGTCGAAGGACGTGTCGATAAAGCGGTTGGCCAGGTCGGCCAGTTCCTGCGAGGGCGATACGGCCTTGGCGACCTGTTCCGCCGCCTTGGTAGCGAGCGGCGTCAGCAAGGCGAACAGGGTGCAAACAAGCAGGGTGGCGAATCGGAACGCGACTGGCATGACGGTGCTCTCCTGGATCGTGGGCCCGGGCTACGGGGACGCGCGCATCATCGCATGGAATGACGGTGCCGGCAGCCTCACCACATGGCTTCGCCGCGTGCAAGCCGCGCCAGCATTTCCTGCTGGAACTCGGGCGGGCCAAAGCCGATTTTTTCGCCATTTTCCGAATAGAAGAACGGCCGTCCCGATTGCACCGAAAATGCGCGCATCCAGTCCAGCATCTTGCTATCGGGGTCGCGGCCGGCCGGCAACAGCAGATAGGCCGGCTGCTCGCGCCAGCGAATGCGAATGATGATTACGCCGCTGCGGTCGGGTCGAAACTCTTCGGGGAAGGGACTGTCCGGCGCCAGCCAGCCGCAGACGAAGTTGCGGCAGGGTTGCTGCGGCCGGTCGTTGTAGATGGTGCACTTCTTTTCGACCAGGAAGTGGCAATGCACGCCCGGCTTCATTTCATGCCCGCGAATGCTACCGGCCGCCCAGCCTTCGCAACAGGCTGTGCAAGTACCGCATTGGCGCACAAACGGCTTTAGCGCGATGACAGCGCCGCAGCACTTCTTGTATTTTTTGCCGCTACCGCAGGGGCAGGGATCGTTCCGTTGCGGGGAATTTGCCATGCATCAAAGTTAGCACGGAATTACGCCGCCTAGCTTTGTACCCACGGCAGGCCGGCGTGCCGCCAGCCGCCCACCTTGCCGCGCTGTTGCTCGGCGTCGAGGTCACCCTCGAATCCTTCCAGGATATTGTAGGCATGCTTGAAGCCGGCACCGGCCGCAGCCTGCGCGGCGGCGTGCGAACGAACGCCGCTGCGACATAGAAACAGGAGGGTGTCGTCCGGCGAGTAATGCTTCTTGAGCTCGTCGACGAATCCTTCGTTGATCTGGCCGGACGGCCAAAACCTCCACTCGATCAGCCGCGAGCCGGGTATTCGCCCGATGTATTCGTATTCGTGGCGCGCCCTGACGTCGACGATATGAGCGCGCTGCTCTTGCCGGAGTACGTGTGCCTCAGCAGGTGTGACTTCTCCGCCATAGGACAGGCCCTTGGCTTGCCCGCGCTGTGTTGCATGTTGCAGGATTTGTTGTGTGTCGCTCATGCCGGATCATCCGCACCCTGAAAGACGCACATTATCCGCCGCTGCGCTCCCGATGCAAGGCGGTAACCGGCTGGTCGATACGTCGCACGTCCCGAGCAACTGCGAATACTTCTCCAATGCATAGGATGGCAGGGCCGGTAAACGAAAAATTGGATACGGCCAGGCCGGCAAGGCTGGTGCAAAAACGCTTTTCCTCCGGCAATGTGGCGTTTTCGACAATCGCCACGGGCAGGTCAGCCGGCTTGCCTGCCGCAATCAATGCTTCCGCGATGGCGGGTGCCTGACTGGACGCCATGTACAAGATGGCGGTATCGGCGCTCAAGACGCTCTCCAGCCAATCACTGTCTTGTTCGTTGGGGCCGATTCTTGGCGTGGCAAAGGCGACGCTGCGCGCAACACCGCGACGCGTCAGCGATATGCCGAGTTGGGCGCCTGCCGCCAGCGCGGCCGTGATGCCGGGCACCACCTCGAAGGCGATGCCGCCATCCCTCAGGGCGTCGATTTCTTCTTGAGCGCGCCCGAATAGCATTGGGTCGCCACCCTTCAACCTCACCACGGTGCGGTATCGCGACGCAGCCTCCACCAAAGCGCGGTTGATGAAGCGCTGATCGGTCGATACCCGTCCCGCGCGTTTACCGACGGCAACTTTCTTGGCCTTCGTCGCTAGCGCGATCGTTTCAGGGTGAACCAGCGCATCGAAAAACACGATGTCGGCCTCGGCCAGCAGGCGTGCCGCGCGCAGCGTCAGCAGATCCGGCGCACCCGGTCCGGCGCCCACCAGATAGACCTTGCCGCTCATGCGCCCACCTGGTCGATGACGCGAATCGGAATGGCGCTATAGGCGGGCGCCGCAGCGTCGGCTACATGCAGGCCGCATTCCTGTTGACCTGCCTTGCCTTCCCACCACCAGCGGCCGGCGCGGGCGTCTTCGCCTGGCTTGACCGCGCGGGTGCAAGGTTCGCAACCGATCGAGGGATAGCCGCGATCGTGCAGCTTGTTATACGGCACCTTGTGTTCGCGCAGATACGCCCAGACCTCGTCGTGGGTCCAGTCGATCAGCGGATTGAATTTTTGCAGGCCGTGGGCCGCGTCGAACTCGGATTCGGTCAATTCCTGCCTGGACGCCGCCTGTTCGCGCCGCAACCCAGTCAGCCAGGCACGCTTGCCGGCAAGGGCGCGCGCCAGCGGCTCGACCTTGCGAATGCCGCAGCAGCCTTTGCGCAATTCCACCGATTCATAAAACGCATCGGCGCCATGTGCGGCGACGTATTGCGCCACCGCAGATGCTTCCGGGTGATAGATGCGCAACGGGATCCCGTAGTGCGAAGGCACGGCTTCCATCAACTGCAGGGTTTCCTTCGGCAGGCGGCCGGTATTCAGGGAGAAGATCTCGATGCCGGGAAATTCGCGCGCGATCAGGTCTGTGAGCAGCATGTCTTCGGCGCCGAAGCTGGAAGCAAAGGTCGCGGGCGCGAAGTCGCGCTCGATCCTCGCCAGCAAGGTGCGCAGGCGCTGCAATTTCGATTCGCCGCCGGCAACGCCTGCCGCACGCCGGCGAAACAGGGGCTGCGCGGGCTCGACGGAAGCCTGATAGGTGTCGCTGAAGTCAGCCAACGCCCGTAATGCATCTTCACTATCGCGGTCGGCCCGCACCGCAAAGGCGTTGAAACCGACACGATGCAGGTAAAAAAGCTGGTCGCGCAACACATCGCCGACGGCGCGCAATTCGCCGCGAAAACCGTAGCGGCTGCGCAGCAGGTAGGCCGTCGAATAACCGCGTCCATCCCGGAACGCGGGAAAATTCACCGCGATCAGCGGCAGGCTGGTCGCGAAATCGGCAAGGTCCGCCGGGTCCTCGTGGCTGTCGAGCCACACGCCTGCGCTCTCAGCGCGCTGCGACAGCGTCTTGCTGTCGGCAAGCCAATCGCTCAATGCCACAATGACTTTGCCTGCCGGCGGCACGGCGCCGCCCTTGGGCAACAAGGTCCACTCGTCTTCGACGATGGCGCGATCGATGATGATTCTAGGCATGGACACTCTCGACATGGCGGGCGCGCCCGGCGTAGACGCGCTCCTTGAAGGGATCGACGCCGACGCGTTTCGCGGTATCGAGGAAGGTCTCGTTTTCGACCCGCAGGTCGACGTAGGTGTGAATCAGCTTTTCCACCACATCCGGCATTTCGTCTTGCGCGAACGACGGGCCGATTACCTTGCCCAGCGATGCGCCCAATCCCTGCGCGCCGCCGATGCTGACCTGGTAAAACTCGGCGCCGTGCTTATCCACACCGAGGACGCCGATATGGCCGACGTGATGGTGTCCGCAAGCATTCATGCAGCCGGAAATATTGATTTCCAGGTCGCCGATGTCGAACAGGTAATCGAGGTCGTCGAAGCGGCGCTGGATGGCTTCCGCGATCGGGATCGACTTGGCGTTGGCCAGCGAGCAAAAGTCGCCGCCCGGACAGGAGATGATGTCGGTGAGGAGCCCGATATTGGGTGTGGCGAAGCCGATCTGCTTTGCCGCCTGCCATACGGCAAACAAATCCGCCTTCCGGACGTCGGCGAGGATCAGGTTTTGTTCATGCGACACGCGCACTTCGCCGAAGCTGTAGCGCTCGGTGAGGTCGGCCACGGCCTGCAGCTGCGCGGTGCTTGCATCGCCCGGCGCGACCCCGGTTGCCTTCAGGGAAAGCGTTACGGCCGCGTAACCTGCGCGCTTGTGTCCGAAAACGTTTCGCTGGACCCAGCGCGCGAATCCCTTGTTGTCCAATTGCTGCTGTTTGAATTCCGCGCAGACGTCGCCCAGCGACTCGTACTCCGGGTCGACGAAATGAGCCGCCACGCGGTCGATTTCGGTCTGGGTAAGAGTCGAGCTGCCATCTTTCAGGTGCGACCATTCCGATTCGACTTCGGCGCGAAATTTTTCGAGGCCCAGTTCCTTCACCAGGATCTTGATGCGCGCCTTGTACATATTGTCGCGACGACCGAAGCGGTTGTAGACGCGCAGGATGGCATCGAGGTAGCTGAACAGGTGTTGCTTCGGCAGGTCTTCGCGAACGACGTGGCCGAGAATCGGCGTGCGACCGAGGCCGCCTCCAACCAGGATGCGAAAGGTGTACTCGTCCTGCGCAGCCTTCACTACCTGTACACCGATATCGTGGAACAGGGTGCCGGCGCGATCCTCGGCGGAGCCGCTGACCGCAATCTTGAACTTGCGCGGCAAGTACGCGAACTCCGGATGAAACGTAGACCACTGGCGGATCAACTCGGCGATCGGCCGCGGGTCAATGATTTCGTCGTGCGCCACTCCGGCAAATTGGTCCGAAGTGACGTTGCGAATACAGTTTCCCGAGGTCTGGATGGCGTGCATTTCCACCGATGCCAGGTCGGCGAGGATGTCGGGCACGGTTTCCAGCTTCGGCCAGTTGTATTGGATATTCTGGCGAGTGGTGAAGTGGCCGTAGCCGCGATCGTATTTGTCGGCAATGTGCGCCAGCATGCGCAATTGCTTCGACGACAACAGGCCATAGGGAACGGCGACCCGCAGCATCGGCGCATGTTTCTGGATATACAGGCCATTTTGCAGGCGTAG
>CAZCKI010000211.1:0-5949 GCA_964498815.1 uncultured Burkholderiales bacterium | reverse complement strand
CGATCATCGTCGAGCCCGGGCCGAAGCGCGCCACCGCCTTGCCGTACAAGTCCCACACCGCATCGATCACCGGTGCGTCGTGGGTATCGATGATGAAATCGCCGTGATGCTCGTGACCGGCGAGATGGAATTGCCGCACCCGCTTGGCCGGCACACCGTCCAGGTACGCCAACGGATCGAAGCCGTTATTGAAGGCGCTCACGAAAATATTGTTGATGTCGAGCAGGATCAGGCAATCGGAGCGCCGCGCGATCTCGGACAGGAACTCCCACTCGGTCATCGTCGACTGCGCGAACGACACGTAACTGGACACGTTTTCTAGAAGAATCTGCCGACCGAGGAAATCCTGCACCTCGCGCACCCGCGCGGCGACGTGTTCGACCGCCTCCTCGGTATAGGGCAGCGGCATCAGGTCGTGCAGGTTTTTTCCGGCGACCCCGGTCCAGCACAAATGATCGGAGAGCCACGCCGGCTCCACGCGCGCGGCCAGCGCTTTCAAATCGCGCAAGTAGTTTCTATCCAGCGGCACGCTGCTGCCGATCGACAGCGAAACGCCGTGCATCGCCATCGGATAATCGCGGCGGATACGATCGAGGTTGGCCAAGGCGCGGCCGCCGCGAACCATATAGTTCTCGGCAATGATCTCGAACCAATCCACATCCGGGCGATCTTCGAGGATCGCCTGGTAGTGCGGGGCGCGCAGCCCCAGCCCGAAGCCCAGCGCATGCGTGTTGTTCACAGTCGCCATTTCAAAAAAAGACCCGGGTACGCGCAAGGGGGTCGCGTACCCGGATCCAGTGCTCACCACAGGAATGGTTTGCTACTTACTTCTTGGCTGCTTCGACTTTGCCGCCGATTTGCGCGCATTGCTCGGCGGTCAAGGCCACGTAGCCCTGGCCCTTGCACGCGCCCTGTCCTTTGCACTCGTTCTTGGCGGTCTTGCAATCGTTGTGACCCTTGCAGGCGTTGACGCCTTCGCAGTGCACCTTCTTGCCTTCGGCGGCTTGCGCGCTGCCGATGCCGGCGGTCATGAGCATGCCGGCAGCGGCGAGCGCGAGGGCGGCGCCGGTCAGTTTTTGCGTTGCTTTCATCTTGGTTCTCCACAATGGTTAATGAATGAATTCGTCATGCGATGACGTCCGCCGGGTTCGTTCGCCATGCGGCGAACAGGACGGTCGGCGGCAATTAACGTCCCGCGCAAATGGTCGTGGTGGCGCTGCCCTTCTTACAGGCAATCGCAACAATATTTGCGCCGACCAGGGCGACCGGCAGGAAAGCCGGGCACAAAAAAACCGGGCTGCCAGGAAAGTTCCCAGGCAGCCCGGCAGTGTTGGTGGAGATGAAGAGGATCGAACTCTCGACCTTCGCATTGCGAACGCGACGCTCTCCCAGCTGAGCTACATCCCCAAATTCGACAGCCAATATTACTGCAATCCTGCCGGGCTTGCCAACGCCCCGGCGCGTGCCGGTCGGCGGCCGCGAGGCAAACCGGCCGGGTATTTTTCCGGCGCCACGGGTTTTCTGTGCGGAAACACCTATACGCGGCCATTCAGACTGTGCGAGGATTCCAAAATGGGAGAAACGATGAACCCCGACGACATATTCCTGTGGCCGGACGGCTTTTGGTGCTTTCGGGCCGAATTCACTCCGGAGTTTCTGCGCGACGATACTTATCGCGAAATCGCGTATCTCAGCGACGAGTGGAAGTGGGTCGAGGCGAACGGCCTGCCCCACCGGTGAACACCTTGCCCGTTGCAAGCCCGGCGCCGCAAAAAAGAGGCCCCGTCGAAGGGGCCATCAAGGAGTTTGCACCGGGACGAGTGCAGTTCCCCTCCTCGCTGAAGTGCGCGGCCGCGCAATTGCTTACATTCCTGCGCTTGCCAGAATGGAACAAGTTCAATATATTTGTACAAATATAGTTTGTCAACCGGACGGAGAAGACCATGAAAACAACACCCAACCAACTCGCCACCCTCGCCGCTGCCGTAGCGGTCGCCGTATTGGCCGGCTGCAGCAGCACCCCCCCGGTGCAGCAAGCGCCCGCGCCGCAGACCGCCGCGCCCACGCAAGCGCCCAGCCAGCCAGCCCCCACCACCGCCACCGCCTCCACTGGCAACGTGAAAGCCACCCCCACCGTGGCCGCACCGGTCGCCTCCAGCGTCTATTTCGATTACGACCAGTCCGCCATCAAGGACCAGTACGCCGGCGTGGTCAAGGCCTATGCTTCCTACCTCGCCGCCAAGGGCAACAGCGAGCAGCTCGAAGGCAATTGCGACGAGCGCGGCAGCCGTGAATACAATATGGCGCTGGGCCAGAAGCGTGCCGACAGCGTCAAGAAAGCGCTCACCGCCCTGGGCGTGAAGGCCGGCAACATCGAAACCGTCAGCTACGGCGAAGACAAGCCCAAGGCCAAGGGCCACGACGAAGCCGCCTGGGCCGAAAACCGCCGCGTCGATTTCGTCGCCAAGTAAGCCGCTTTCGGCGGGAAGGCCGCGCATGCCCGCCCGCCGTACGGCCGCCATCGCCCGCGCAGGTTCCATTACGGCCGTGCGCAAGCCGGCGGCGGCGCCGTCCGCACCGCGCCGGCGCGGTACGAATGTAAACCACAGCGCCGCCGAAGCGGCGATGCGTACTCCCGAATCGACGCAGTACCGGCAGATGCTCGCCGTGCTGACGCAGTTTCGCATCGTCGTCGCCAATCTCAAACAGCACTACGGCGACATCCAGAAAATCACCGGCGTCAGCGGCACGCAGCTCTGGACCCTGATCGCCATCTCCCAGCAACCCGGCATCAAGGTCGGCGACCTCGCCCGCGAACTCGCGGTGCACCAATCCACCGCCAGCAATTTGCTGGATCGCCTGGCCGAGCTCGGTCACATCGAACGCGTGCGCGAAGGAGCCGACCAGCGCGTGGTCAGCCTCTACCTCACCAAACAGGGCGAACGCGCCGTGAAAATCGCGCCGAAGCCGGCCATGGGATTACTGCAAAACGCGCTGCTGTCGCTGCCGGAAAAGCGCGTCGCGGGTCTTCGCGAACATCTGGATGACTTGATCCGCACCATCGGCGTGAATCGCATGACCGGGGAAGCGACGCCGCTGTCGATCTTGTTGAGCGATGAGGAGAAGAAGGTGCTGCGAGGGGCGAAGCGGAAGCGTTAAATAATCACCGTCGTCCTGAGCCGTAGGCGAAGGCGTGGCCACCGTTTAGGGCCAAGGATCTCATCCGCGTCAATTTCGGAAGCCGCCCTTCAGAGCCGAAGGTGGTTGATCGTCGTCCCGGCGAAGGCCGGGATCCAGTCCACACCAACTGGTCAAAAAGCACGGACTGGATTCCAGCCTTCGCTGGAATGACGGCTCTATTTTCTGACGCCATCCAATAAATCGCTGTCGTCCTGAGTGAAACGAAGGACCTCATCCGCAGCAAATTCGGAAGGCGTCATTCAGCGCCGAAGACGAAAATTCGTCGTCCCAGCGCAGGCTGGGACCCAGTCCACCCAATTTGTCAAAAAGCACGGACTGGATTCCAGCCTTCGCTGGAATGACGAGCCCTAGCTTTTCTTCACCCGCAAGGAATGCACCAGCAACACCACCCCAACAACAATCATCGGCAGCGACAACCACTGCCCCATCGACAGCGCAATACCGAACTGCTTCAGCAATCCCAAAAAGCTATCCGGCTCCCGCGCAAACTCGGCGATGAACCGAAACGACCCATAACCAATCAAAAACACCGCCGACACCGCGCGCAGCGGGCGCGGCTTCGCGCTATAAAACCACAGGATCAGAAACAGCATCACCCCTTCCAAACCAAACTGGTAAACCTGCGAGGGATGCCGCGCCACCGGCGTGGCATCGACCTGCGGGAACCACATCGCCCACGGCCACAACGGCTCGGCCATGATGCGGCCCGGCAACTCGCCGTTGATGAAATTGCCCACGCGTCCGGCCGCCAGGCCCAGCGGCACCAAGGGTGCAATGAAATCGGTGACCTGCCAGAAAGTGCGGCCGGTTTTCCTCCCAAACCACCACATCGCCACCAGCACCCCCAGAAACCCGCCGTGGAACGACATGCCGCCGTGCCACACGTACAGAATTTCGATGGGATTGGCGAGGTAATCGCCCAGCTTGTAAAACAGGATGTACCCCAGCCGCCCGCCGAGGATCACGCCGAGCATGCCGTAGAACAGCAGGTCGTCCAGCACCACCGACGTAAATCCCAAATCCGGCCGCCGCTTCATATGCACCCGCCCCAGCACCAGGAACAACACAAAGGCCAGCACGTACATGAGGCCGTACCAGTGGACATCGAGCTTCCAGATCGAAAAGGCGATGGGGTTGAATTGCGGGTGGGTGAGCATCAGTGATAGCCCCAGGTAAAAGTACTCATTTTGGAGAAGCTGCCAGAAAACAATACATAACCATCGCGCACATAACCCGAGTACCAGAATACGAGTTCGGTGCGTCCGTCGCCGTCGAAATCGCGCATCGCAATCAGTTCATAACGATCGAGTGCGCCACGGGCGGTGGCGGCATAGGGTGTCGCAATGGTGCCGAATTGTCCGGCGCCATTCCGATATATCCACACATGAACGGAACCGCGCTCCGCCCAGCCGCCGGGTTGGTCGCCGCTGAATGGAGGACAAGATCTGGTCGCCACATCGAGAACTTCAACCTGCCAGAGCTCCATATCGGTTGCGCTTCGGTAATGTCGCCTCAGCCGCAACCGTTCACCGGACAGGCCGAAACGCACCTGCCCTTGCACCGGATAGTCCTCCCCGGGCGCTTGTTGCCCACACTGAACGGGGCTGCCGAGGTGTTTTTGCAACTGCTGCTGCAATTCCATCGAAACTTGGTCGGAGCGAACCTCCTGCTCGGCCCACAGTTCCGGATCGGAATCCGCAAACTCATTCGACGCAAGCACCAAGGGTTTGCGTGACGGCTGGAATCCGTGGCCTCCAAAAACCACGAGCCGGTCGCCGCCGAAGTCCCGGCTCAATGGCATGGTTGTATGGAGCTCACCTGATCGCGACAGATAGGCACTCTTCGCCGGGCCGAGGGTCCTTGCCTCCAGCTGATTGGCAGACTCGTCATACCCGCGCCAACTCCGAGCCGCCTTGAAGGCAGTCAAAGGGCAACTGCCGGGATCGACCCTTTGAAATTCCCGCCCCGGACAGATGCTGCCCCACTCGCCGTCCTTCTTGACAAAGGCAACGCGCACAACCGGCTCATACCCCTCCCGTCTGCCCCGGCCCTTGCCTAAATCCAATTCAACGGCATGGTCTTCCAAAAAGGCCAGGTAAAGCTCCCCTGCATGCACCGGTACGGCAAGGAGCATGGACAACGCAATCAGGATCACGGTACCAAATCGGGAATGCATCAAGCTTCCTGGCAGTCCGTCGAGAACACCGGGGTGAATTGTGGGTGGATGAGCATAACGAAGTAGGATCGAACGATTGCAAATTGGGACACAATTTCCTTGCGCCGCCCGTTAATCGTCGTTCCCGCGAAAGCGGGAACCCAGTGACTTTCGTCGAACGAAACTGGATTCCCGCTTTCGCGGGAATGACGGCTATTTTTTGCGGTAGTCAGCCATAGCGTCTACATGGCTGACTACCGCCAGTGCTGTCTAGTAGTATGTTGCTAGTTTGCCATCGAATAGCAGCACCACTGAGACCCATGCGATGAACGCCCCAAAAAGCCCGCCCAGCCCCCCCAAATACCGCTCCTTCACCATCACCCAAGGCAACGAACGCGCGCCCAACCGCTCCATGCTGCGCGGCATCGGCTATGGCGACGCCGATTTCCAGAAGCCTTTTATCGGCCTCGCCAACGGCCATTCCACGCTGAACCCCTGCAACGCCGGCATCCAGCCCCTGGCCGATGCCGCCGACGCGGCCATCCGCGAGGCGGGCGGCATGCCGCAGATGTTCGGCACCATCACCGTCACCG
>CAZCKI010000210.1:0-5957 GCA_964498815.1 uncultured Burkholderiales bacterium | reverse complement strand
TTTTCCGAGTTCACCACCTGCCCGCTGCCGCCGAAGCAGAATATTTACAAGGTGAAGATCGAGGCCGGCGAAAAATACCGCAAGAAAACCTAAGTTTTCGGCAGGAAATCCTCGACGCGCTTGCCGGCTTTTTGCAGCGCCCGCTCGGAGGCCTTGATTTCACCGACGCTGAGCAGGTCATCGATAAAGGTCGTCAAAACGGCGGCATCGGCGTCTGTCTGCGGCGGATATTTCGCCACGACCGACCAGAGGTGCTTGAACGCGGCCTGGCGCGCGGTGAACATGTCGCCGGGCTTCACTCCCTCGACCACCTTGTCCTCGCCCTCGTTCAGGCGTTGAATCGTGCGTAGCGCAAGATCCCGCTCGACGTTGGTCTGGCCCTGCTCCATGATGATGTTCGCCACCTTGCGGCACAAGGGGAAACGTCCTTCTGGCAATTTTTTCATCGGCCCAGGATTGCACATTTGCGCAAAGCGGCCGAACGGCGGCAACGTCATTTCTCCGGCAACGGTCAGCGCTGCCACATCGCGATCACCGGGCCTTGCGTCCTTGTCGACGACCTGATTCACGTAGCGGCGTGCGATCGCCACCGTCTTGGCGAAATGCCATTCACTGCGCGTGGCCTTGGCCGCGCTTTCGAGGAACACCTGGGCGATGTCGTTGAATCCGGTCGAGTATTCCCGCCCGGCCATGGTCAGCCAGCCGAGCACGTTGTCGAGATAGCGGTTCGCGTAATTCTGCGCGCGGTCCTCCCCGGCACACAATTTTTGTTTGGCGTTGCCGAGGCAGAAAGCCACCACCTGGTATTCGACCAATTCGTCGCCGTTCGGCGCAAGCTCCAGCGCGCGCGACAAGGCGGCGGCATGCCGGGCAGTCTCGTCTTCCTCGCTGCGTTTTTCGCCTTCCTTGAGATCGGTCTTGCGAACCGATTTTGCGGCGATCGCCACCGCCTCGGCTTCGTCGGAGCGCAGCATCGCGGCCAGCGCGGCGTCTGCGATGCGCTGCTGCACGGCTTCGCGCGTAGTCGCGGGCAATGGTTGTTCGGCGCCGGCGAACGGTGCCGACAGGATCAGGAGCAGGAAAAAACCAATTCGTACCATCGTTGACTCTACCTCTGTTGTTGATTGACTGGATGTGATGCGAACCAAACTCGGCGCGCAATTTACCGAATATCTGACGGCAAATCAATATCCCGCAGGATGCCCTCGTCCGCGACCGGCAATGTCATCACCTGCCGCGCGTGGCGATCCATCAGCACCCGTGCGCCGCTGTCGCCGTGCAGCGCCAGCAGCGCTTCACGGAAATCGCGACCGAAACCCACCGGGTGTCCGTTGCGACCGGCGAACTGCGGCACCACGATCCCGCCGAACCGCATCGACGCTTTGACCGCGGCAACGGTCCGCGAGTTCACATACGGCATATCGCCCAGGGCGACCAGCCAACCGTCGGCCTCCGCGCTGGCCGCGACTCCCGCGGCGATCGAAGTACCCATACCTTCGTCCGCGCGCGGATTCCGCACCACTGTACAGCCTAGCGCTTGCAGGGTGTCGTCAAGTTCGGCGTCTGCGCCGACCACCGCGAGGATACGATCGCTGCCGCTCGCCAGGTTTTCCATGCTCGCGGCGATCACACTGCGCCCATCCGGCAGCTTCGCCATCAGTTTTTGCGAACCGAACCTGCGCCCGCTCCCGGCCGCGAGCAACAGGGTGGTGATCAATTGGCCGCAGCCGCGTGGCGTTGCGAACGCGCCAGCATCACGCCGTTGCGAACCGCGACCAGCTCGGCCAGGATGGCAATGGCGATTTCCGGCGGGGTGCGGCTACCCAGCGCTAAGCCCACCGGGCCGTGCAGGCGCGCCACCTGTGCGGCGCTGAGATCGAATTCCATCAGGCGCTTGCGGCGCTCAACGCTGGTTCGTTCGGAGCCGACCGCACCTACGTAGTAGGCATCGCTCTTGAGGGCCTCCAGCAGCGCCATATCGTCGAGCTTGGGGTCGTGCGAGACGGTGACGACGACGCTGTGCGCGTCCGGCCGGAATGCCACCACCGCGTCGTCCGGCATGCCTTCCACCCACTGGCAGCCTTCGACTCGCCAGGCGCGGCGAAATTCCTCGCGCGGATCGCAGATATGCACCTGGAAATCGAGTGAACCGGCAATCTCCGCCAGATAGCGCGCGATCTCCGAGGCGCCGATCACCAGCAGGCGCCAGCGCGGACCGTGGATGCAAACGAAGCGATCGTCCTCGCGCAGGACCGCATCGTTGGGGATGGCCGCGCGCAACCGCCAGGCGCCGGTACGGCAGTCGACTTCGCGCGCAAACACTTGGCCTGCATGGATCTTGTCGATGACTTGCTCCAGCGTATCCGCGGCGACTTGCGATTCGATCAGCACTTCCAGCTGGCCGCCGCAGGGCAGGCCGAAGCGGCGTGCTTCCTCCGCACTCACGCCGTACGACTGCCATTGCGGTTGGGCGCCGGCAAATTCATTGCGCCGCGCCACCAGGTCGTCTTCGATGCAACCGCCGGAAACCGAGCCGATGACGATGCCGTCGTCGCGCATCGCCATCATCGAGCCGGGCGGACGCGGGCTCGCGCCGAAAGTCTGCGACACCGTCACCAGCCAGATGCGATGCCCGTCGCCCAGCCATTGGCGCGCGGTGGTGAGGACTTCCCAGTCGGCGGATTGCACGGTTTACCTTGTTCCCGCGCCGGCCGCATTCGACTGCGCGGAAACCGACCGCGCCGGCAAGCCAAAGAATTCGTTCACCGCCTGCCGGTAGCCTTCAAATTGGCTCGCCGCCACATTGTGATGCGAAGCGCCCTCGGCGCGGAACAGGCGCTTGTTCGCCTGCGCGGCCTGGAACAATTTTTCGCTCATGATAAAAGGTACCGTCGAATCATTGGTGCCGTGCGCGAACAGGACCGGCACCTTGACCTGGCCGATGCGATCGAGGTTGTCGAATCGTTGCGTGATCAAGGGGCCGACCGGCAGCACGCCCCAGGGGTAATAGCGCACCAATTCCGGGATGTTAGTGAAGGTGGCCTCCAGGATCAGGCCGGCGGCGTCCGGGTGCAGCAAAGCAAGATGAGTTGCCATGGCGCCACCCAGTGAATGGCCGAACAGGTAGCGCCTGGCGCCCGGCGCCAGCTGGCCCAGGTAATCCCAGGCTGCCTCGCTGTCCTCATTGGCCGATTGTTCCGAGGGAGAGCGCGGGCTCGACTTGCCGAAGCCGCGGTAGTCGATCGCCAGCACTGAAAATCCCATCTGGTTCCAGCGCGGAATGCGCGACGCGCTGCCGCTCAGGTTCCAGCGCGCGCCGTGCAAATACAAGAGCACCGGCGCATTCGCGTCGGCCACCGGCGACCACCAGGCGTGCAGCTTCTCGCTTTCCTTGCCGACCGGGATCCACTGCTCCTGGAAATGCGCGTCGACGGCGCGGTTGCCCCAGTAATCGCCGCTGGCCGGACGGAAAATCCACTCGCCTTCCTTGCGGTCCAGATAGCTGCACGACGAAATGCCGGCGAGCAGCAGCAGCGCCGTGGCCGCGTACAGCAGGCGTTTGCCGACGACCGACATCAGGCGACTTCATCCATGCGAAACGGCAAGGTACGCAGGCGCTTGCCGGTCAGCGCGAATACGGCGTTGCCGACTGCCGGTGCGATCGGCGGCGTGCCCGGCTCGCCGACACCGGTGGGACGCTCGCCGCCCTCGACGATATGCACTTCCATCTTCGGCATGGCGTTCATGCGCAGCACCGGATAGTCGTGGAAATTCGATTGCTCGACCACGCCATCCTTGAGCGTCACCTTGCCGTACAAAGCCGCCGACAAGCCGAAGGCGGCAGCACTTTCCACCTGCGCCACCACCGTCAGCGGATTGACCACGCGGCCGCAGTCGATGGCGGAGACCACCCGGTGCACCTTGATCTCGCCGCCTTCCACCGATACCTCGGCTACGTGCGCGACCACGGTACCGAAACTCTCGTGCACGGCCACACCGCGCGCGCGGCCAGCCGGCAGGGGCTTGCCCCATCCACTTTTCTCGGCCACCGTGTTCAAGACTTTCAACACGCGCGGTTGTTTGGCGAGATAGCCGCGGCGAAACTCGACCGGATCGATGCCGGCTGCCTTGGCGAGGTCATCCATGGTGCACTCCATGGCGAACGCGGTGTGCGAATGCCCGACCGAGCGCCACCACAGGCCCGGGATGCCGTTGGACGGGGTATGCAAGCTGGTGCGCATGCCGGGAATATCGTAGGGCGTATCCGAGACGCCTTCCACGCTGGTCGCATCGATACCACCCTTGATCATCATCGAGGCAAACGGTGTCGCGGCCAGAATCGACTGGCCGACGATGACGTGATCCCAGCCGACCACCTTGCCGGCGGCGTCCAGGCCGGCCGTGACCTTGTGCACATACATGGGACGGTAATAGCCGCCCTTGATATCGTCCTCGCGCGTCCAGACGGTCTTCACCGGCACCTTTGCCTGTTTGGCGATCTCGACCGCCTCGCCCACGTAATCCGCGGCCGGGTTGGCACGGCGACCGAAGCCGCCGCCGGCGAGCATGGTGTGCAAGGTGACTTGCTCCGGCTTCAGGCCGGCTACGGTGGCTGCCGTGCCCTGGTCGAAGGTCTGGAACTGCGAGCCGACCCACATCTCGCAACGATCCTCGCTGACCCGCACCGTGCAGTTGAGCGGTTCCATGGGCGCATGCGCCAGAAACGGCACTTCGTATTCGGCAACGATGGTCTTCGCGGCGCCCTTGATGCCCTCCACCTCGCCCGCCTTGGCGATGGCGCCCGGCATTTGCGCGAGTTGGTGGTAGCTCGCGCGCAAGTCGGTGCTGGACGCCTTGGAGCCGGGCTCGAGATCCCACACGACCACCAGCGCGTCGCGGCCTTTCTTGGCCGCCCAGAAGCTCTTGGCGACCACCGCCACGCCATTGGCGGTCTGCACCACGTGGGTGACGCCGGGAATGCCGTGCACCTTGCTGGCATCAAAACTTTTCACCTTGGCGCCAAAGATGGGCGGACGTCTCACCACGGCGGTATGCAGGCCGGGAATATCCTTGCCGGTCAGGTCGAGGCCGAATTTGGCCTGGCCGTTGCCCTTGGCGGCGGCGTCGATGCGCCGGGTCGGCTGGCCGATCAGCTTGAACTGTTTCGGATCTTTCAGCGCCACTTTTTCCGACAGCGGCAATGCGGCGGCCGCGTCGGCGACGACACCGAACCCGATCTTGCGTCCGGCCGGACCGATGACCATGCCTTTTTCGGCACGGCAGAGACCGGCATCCACCTTCCACTTGGCCGCCGCCGCCGAGATCAGCAGGGTGCGCGCCATCGCACCCACCGTACGAAGCTGGTCCCAGGAATTGACCACCGAGGACGAGCCGCCGGTCATTTGCATGCCGAACATGGTGTGCGCGTACACGGGAGCTGCCGGCGCCAGCTCGGAGCGAACCTTGGACCAGTCGCATTCCAGTTCTTCCGCCACCAGCATCGGTAGCGACGTCATCACGCCCTGGCCGAACTCCAGATGCTTGACCTGGATGGTGACCGAACCATCCTTGCCGATCCGCAAGAAGGCATTGGGCGGGGCCGGCTTGGCGGCCTGCGCCTGCGCTTCGGCAATGCGGTGAGCGCCGGGCAGGTAAAAGCCGATCACCAGCCCGCCTGTGGCGGCGACCGACTTTTTCAGGAATTCGCGGCGGGCCGGTGACGTAGTTGTCTTGTTTCGCATGGCGCGCTCCTACGCTTTCGCTTTGACGGGGCCGGCAGCGGCGCGTTTGATCGCGGCGCGCACCCGGTTGTAGGTTCCGCAGCGGCAGATATTGCCGCTCATGGCGGCGTCGATGTCGGCGTCGGACGGAGACTTGTTCTTGCTGAGCAAGGCCACCGCCGACATGATCTGGCCCGACTGGCAATAGCCGCACTGCACCACGTCCTCGGCGATCCA
>CAZCKI010000209.1:0-5992 GCA_964498815.1 uncultured Burkholderiales bacterium | reverse complement strand
AGACCTTATTCAAGTAAAAGCCCAACTCCCACGCGGAGTTGGGCTTTTTACTTTGTAGTAGCTGAAATAGAAGAAAATCCAGGAAGGCTGTATATTTACACAGTAATGAGTGATATCGCCCTCCATAAACTGAAAGAAGTCTTCGGCTTCGACGCCTTTCGTGGCCCGCAGGCAGACATCGTCGAACACGTCGTTGGCGGCGGCGATTGCATGGTGCTGATGCCCACCGGCGGCGGCAAATCGGTTTGCTATCAGTTACCCGCTTTGCTGCGAGAAGGTACGGCGATCGTGATCTCGCCTTTGATCGCGCTGATGCAGGACCAGGTCGATGCCTTGCTGCAACTCGGGGTGAAAGCGGCCTTCCTGAACTCCACGCTGGACGCGAACGACGCCCAGGCGGTGGAGCGAAAGCTCCTTTCCGGCGAACTGGACCTTCTGTACGTGGCGCCGGAGCGACTTCTCACCGGCCGGTTTCTCGATCTCATGTCGCGATCCCGTCTGGCGCTGTTTGCCATCGACGAGGCGCATTGCGTGTCCCAATGGGGGCACGACTTTCGGCCCGAATATCGCGAACTGACCGTCCTGCACGAGCGCTTTCCGGAGGTGCCGCGCATAGCGTTGACGGCTACCGCCGACCAACCGACGCGGTTGGAAATCGTCGAGCGACTATCCCTGCACGGCGCGAAGCAATTCGTCTCCAGCTTCGACCGGCCCAACATTCGTTATCTGGTTACGCAAAAGCACGAGGGGCGTCGGCAATTGCTCGACTTCCTCAAGGGCCATCCGCGCGAAGCCGGCATCGTCTACTGCCTGTCGCGCAAAAAAGTCGAGGCGACTGCCGAATACCTGACGGGCCACGGCCACGCCGCCCTGCCGTATCACGCCGGCATGGCCGCTGCCGATCGCGCCGCCAACCAGCAACGCTTCCTGCGCGAGGACGGCGTCATCATGGTCGCGACCATTGCCTTCGGCATGGGTATCGACAAGCCGGACGTGCGCTTTGTGGCCCACCTGGACCTTCCCAAAAGTGTCGAGAGCTACTACCAGGAAACGGGCAGGGCGGGGCGCGACGGCCTGCCCTCGGAAGCCTGGCTGGCCTATGGGCTGGGCGACATTGTCAGCCTCAGCCAGATGATCGAAGGCTCGGAAGCCTCCGAAGAGCGCAAGCGTCTCGAAAAGCGAAAGCTCGACGCCCTGGTGGGTTTCTGCGAAACGGCGCAGTGCCGCCGGCACGCCCTGCTGCATTACTTCGGCGAATCGTTTCCGGCGACTTGCGGCAATTGCGACAACTGCCTCCATCCGCCGAAAAGTTTCAACGGCACAGTCGAAGCGCAAAAGGCCCTGTCCTGCGCGTTCCGCACCGGGCAGCGTTTCGGTGCGGTGCACCTGATCGACGTGCTGATGGGCAAGGAGACCGAGCGGGTAATCGGCTTCGGCCACCGGAGCCTCAGCGTATTCGGCGTCGGCGTCGATCGTAGCGAAGCGAACTGGCGCGGGATTTTCCGGCAACTGGTGGCGATGGACTTGCTCAAAGTCGATATGCAGGGCTTCGGCGGCTTATCACTGACCGAGGCCAGCCGGGCGGTGCTAAAGGGCGAGCGCGAGGTCACCTTGCGCGAGGACACTGCGCCGCCCAAGCGAACCCGTGCCGAGAAAACGGCCGAGCGCAGCGTCGAACGGGCGCGCAAGGGCGGCGTGGAAATTGCAGCCGAAGACGAGCCGCTGTGGCAGGCGCTACGCGAGGCAAGGACGCAATTGGCGCGAGAGCAGGGTGTGCCGCCGTACGTTATTTTCCACGATACGGTATTGCTAGAAATGCTGCGCGTGAAACCGGCCAGCGAACAGGAAATGGCCACCATCTCCGGCGTTGGAGCGGTCAAGCTCGCCCGCTACGGTAAAGCCTTCCTCGCGGTCACCAACGCGTTCTAGCGACTTGTGCGTGGCTGATCGAGCGCCGGCGAAGGAGCCGTATAATTTCGATAGTCTCCAACTCTTTCTGCAGAGATCGATATGAAGTTTAGCGGCAGTGAAAGCTACATCGCCACGCCGGACCTGATGCTGGCCGTCAACGCGGCCGTCACCCTGCAACGACCCCTGCTGATCAAGGGCGAGCCCGGCACCGGCAAGACCATGCTGGCCGAAGAAGTGGCGGCAGCACTCGGCAAGCCGCTGTTGCAGTGGCACATCAAGTCCACCACCAAGGCCCAGCAGGGATTGTACGAGTACGACGCCGTATCGCGCCTGCGCGATTCGCAATTGGGCGACGAGAAGGTCAAGGACATCGCCAACTACATATCGCGCGGCACGCTGTGGCAGGCGTTCGACGCCGATGAGCAAGTGGTGTTGCTGATCGACGAAATCGACAAGGCCGATATCGAATTTCCCAACGATCTCCTGCGCGAGCTCGATCGCATGGAGTTCTATGTCTACGAGACGCGCGAGACCGTCAAGGCCAAGCACCGGCCCATCATCTTCATCACCAGCAACAACGAAAAGGAATTGCCGGACGCCTTCCTGCGCCGCTGCTTCTTTCACTACATCCGCTTTCCCGACAAGGAGACGATGCAGCGCATCGTCGACGTGCACTATCCCGGCCTGAAAAAAGCCCTGCTCAAGGAAGCGCTGGAAGTGTTTTTCGATATCCGCGAACTGCCGGGCCTGAAGAAAAAACCCTCCACCTCGGAATTGCTCGACTGGATCAAGCTATTGGTCGCGGAAGACATCCCGCCGGAGGCCTTGAAATCCGGCGACAAAGGCAATCTCATTCCACCGCTGTACGGTGCGCTGGTCAAGAACGAGCAAGACGTGCATCTGTTCGAGCGCCTGGTGTTCCTGTCCCGGGCACGCAAGAACTGAATTCGGCTACGCTCGCACGTATCCCGCCCATGCTCATCGACTTTTTCCTGACCCTCAAGCAGTCCGGCCTGCCGGTCTCCATCAAGGAGTACCTGATGCTGTGCGAAGCGATGGGGAAGGGTATCGCGCACGGCAGTGTCGATGATTTCTATTACCTGTCGCGCGCCGCCTTGGTGAAAGATGAGGCCCAGTACGATCGCTTCGACCGCGCGTTTGGCGCCTATTTCAAGGGGGTGGAGAATCTGAACGCGGCATTGGCGGCCGCTTTCGATAGCAATATTCCCGAAGAGTGGTTGCGCAAGCTCGCCGAAAAAATACTCAGTGAGGAAGAAAAAGCGCAGATCCAGGCGCTCGGCGGCTGGGACCAACTGATGGAAACCTTGCGGCAGCGATTGGCCGAACAGGAAGGCCGCCACCAGGGCGGCAACAAATGGATCGGCACGGCAGGAACGTCCCCGTTCGGCGCTTATGGCTATAACCCGGAAGGCATCCGTATCGGGCAGGACAAATCGCGCAGCCGCAGCGCCGTCAAGGTGTGGGATCAGCGCGAATACCGCGACTACGATACCAATGTGGAGTTGGGCATCCGCAATATCAAAATGGCGTTGCGCAAGCTGCGGCGCTTTGCGCGCACCGGGGCGCCACAGGAACTGGATCTGGACGGCACCATCCGCGCCACAGCGGACAACGCCGGCTATCTCGACCTCAAGCTGGTCGCGGAACGGCACAACAATGTGAAGGTGCTGCTATTCCTCGATGTAGGCGGCTCGATGGACGAATACGTGCATCGCTGCGAGGAGCTTTTCTCGGCCTGCAAGACCGAATTCAAGCATCTGGAGTATTTCTATTTCCACAATTTCATCTATGAATCGGTATGGCGCAACAACCGACTGCGCCACAGCGAGAAATTCTCCACTTTCGACGTATTGCACAAGTACGGCGCCGACTACAAGCTCATCGTGGTGGGGGACGCCACCATGAGCCCCTACGAAATCCTGCAGCCGGGCGGCAGCGTGGAACACTGGAACGAGGAAACCGGCGCCATCTGGCTGAAACGCCTGACCGACCTGTACCGGCGCGCGGTGTGGATCAATCCGACCCCGGAGGCGCACTGGCCGTGGACGCAGTCGATCAAGATCGCCCGCCAGCTCATGGAGGAACGCATGTTCCCGATGACCCTGGCCGGCCTGGACGACGCCGTAAAGGCCCTGCGCTAGCTGTTCCTGTACGGTGACCGCCCGAACGTGTGACCCTGCCCCGGCTGCCGGGTCGCCACCTAGGTGAATCCCGCACGCGCCGCAACAATCGTTTTACAATAGGCACTATCCGGCAATTTAGAGGCTCAAATGCGTATTGCATTGCTTGAAGATGATGTGGATGTTGGTTCGGCAATCAAGCAGTGGCTGGAAGCGACGGGGCATTCGGTGCACCATTTCATTTCCGGCAAGACCACCGTACGCGAGGCCGGCCGCGAGAGCTTCGACCTGTTCCTGCTCGATTGGCATGTGCCGGACTTGTCCGGCACCGAGGTCCTGCACTGGCTGCGCGAAAAACAGCATTCGACCGTACCGGTCCTGTTCGTCACCAGTCGCGATACCGAGGAAGACATCGTCTCCGCGCTCAACGCCGGCGCGGACGATTACATGGTGAAGCCGATCCGGCGCCTCGAGCTGCTGGCACGGGTGGAGGCCTTGTTGCGAAGATCCCGTCCCAAGGCGACCGAAGCCGACTCCCTGGAGATCGATCCTTACTATATCGACCTGGTGGCGCGCGCGATCAGGGTGGGGGATACCGCGATCGAGATGACCGACAAGGAATACGAGCTCACTCTGTTCCTGTTTCGCAACCTTGGCCGCCTGCTGTCCCGTGGGCATATCTCCGAGAGTGTCTGGGGCCGCAGCAACGATGTGCAGTCGCGCACTGTCGATACCCACGTCAGCCGTATCCGCAAGAAGCTGGAATTCGGTCCCGAGCGGGGCATCAAGCTGACCCCCGTCTATAATTTTGGCTACCGACTGGAACGCATTGCGACGAGCAAAGCGGGTTGAGCCGGTCGTTTCGCGAGCGCATCATCCACGCAGCGGGTGAAGCCCCGACGCCGTCGTGCGTTCCACTATCCTGCTGACTATCCATCGCATGAGCTTCCGCCCCTTGATCGCCGCCGTCCGATTCGTTGCCGTTTGCTGGCTGGTTTTCTCGTATGCGGCAATGGCCGAAGAGACGCGCTACTACGTGTACGTCACGCAAAAAGGCGACACGCTGCTCAAAATCGCCGGGCGCTTTCTGACCAAGCGACACGACTGGCAAAGCCTCGGCAAGCTCAACACCATCGCCGAACCGACGCAAATACCGATCGGCACGCGAATTCGCATCCCGGTTCCGGCCATGCGCGCGGATCAGTCGGGCGCCACCGTGGTTGCGGTGCAGGGCAGCGCCGACTCCTCGCGCGGTCGTCTCGAGGCCAACGGTCACGTGACGGAGGGGGAAAGCATCAAGACCGGCGAGGGCGGCTTTGTGACCTTGCGTCTGGCCGATGGTTCCACCCTAAGCCTGCCTCCCAAGTCGCAAATCGAATTGACGACCGCGCGGCAGTTTGCCAATACCGGCGGTGTCACCGACACTGTGGTCAAGCTCGGAGCGGGGCGCGTGGAAAGCATCGTCGCCAAGCAGCGGTCGGGCGCCTCGCGCTACGAAGTGCGCACCGCGACTTCCAACATGGGAGTGCGCGGTACCGTATTCCGCGCCGCGACCGATGCGGCCGGCACCCAAAGCGGCAGCGAGGTATTGGAAGGCGCGGTCGGTGTTGCGGCCGCGGCCATGCCGGCGACAAAAGAATTGGCGCTGCCGGCCGGCTTCGGCACCATCACGGAGGCCGGCAAGGAGCCTTTGCCACCGGTCGAACTGCTGTCCGCCCCCGACCTGTCCGGACTGCCGGCGCAGGTCGGCGCCGGCGATCTGGCGTTTCGCTACCAACCGATTCCGAACGCCTTGCGCTATCGCACGCAAATCGCCCGCGACGTGGAATTTCGCGACGTGCTTGCCGAAAGTGTAGGAGTGGAACCCGCAGCGAAATTTGACCAGGTCGTCGCCGGCGCCTATTTTCTGCGTGCGCGCGGTATCGACAAACTGGGCCTCG
>CAZCKI010000208.1:4359-5993 GCA_964498815.1 uncultured Burkholderiales bacterium | reverse complement strand
GCGCCATCGACGACACCGTGATCGGCAACGACGTCAAGATCGACAACCTGGTGCAGATCGGCCACAACTGTACGGTCGGCGATCATAGCGCCATCGCCGGTTGCGTCGGTATCGCCGGCAGCAGCAAGATCGGCAAACGGGTGATGATCGGCGGCAAGGCGGGCGTGATCGGCCACCTGGAAATCGGCGACGATGTTATCGTCTCGGCGATGACGCTGGTGACCAAATCGATCGCAGGACCCGGCACC
Source organism: uncultured Burkholderiales bacterium (assembly GCA_964498815.1). Classification (GTDB taxonomy): domain Bacteria; phylum Pseudomonadota; class Gammaproteobacteria; order Burkholderiales; family Usitatibacteraceae; genus UKL13-2. The sequence continues at coordinate 5,745 of CAZCKI010000208.1, read as the reverse complement.
TATACTTCGGGTACACCGCTGCTGCCGCACGCCGAGTGGCTGAAAAACGCCACGCATTTCCGGCGCCTCGACGAGATGGCGGCCGGCATAAAAGACAAGGGAACCAAATCATGAGCATCATGGAAATCGGCGAGATCAAGAGCTTGCTTGCGCATCGTTATCCCTTTCTGCTGGTGGACAGGGTGCTGGAACTCGAGGCGGGCAAGCGCATCAAGGCACTGAAGAATGTCACCATCAACGAACCGTTTTTTCAGGGCCACTTCCCGCATTTTCCGGTGATGCCGGGCGTGCTGATCATCGAGGCGCTGGCGCAGGCCTCGGGCCTGCTGTCGCTCAAGTCCGCCGGCGTCAAGCCGGATGACGACACCGTCATTTTCTTTGTCGGCATCGATGAAGCACGCTTCAAGCGGCCGATCGTGCCGGGAGATACGCTGATCCTGGAGTCGGAACTGCTGCTGGACCGGCGCGGACTGGTTAAGTATGCCGTCAAGGCAAGCGTCGGCGAGCAGCTCGCCTGCGAAGCCGAGCTCATGTGCACGATGCGAAAGATCTCCTGATGCCGGGCACGATTCACTCGACGGCGCTGGTCGATCCGCGCGCGCGCCTCGGCGCCAATGTCAGCGTCGGTGCCTATACGGTGATCGACGGCGATGTGGAAATCGGCGACGGTACCAGCATAGGCCATCATTGCGTCATCACCGGCCACACGCGCATCGGCCGCGACAATCGCATTTTCCATTCGATTTCGCTGGGGGAGGCGAACCAGGACAAGAAGTACGCCGGCGAGCCGACGCGGCTGGAAATCGGCGATCGCAATACCATCCGCGAGTTTTGCAGCTTCAATCGCGGCACCGTGCAGGACGGTGGCGTCACCCGTATCGGCGACGACAACTGGTTGATGGCCTATGTGCACGTGGCGCACGATTGCCAGGTCGGCAGCAATACCACCATCGCCAATTGCACCCAGCTGGCGGGACATGTGCACATCGGCGACTGGGCCACCCTCGGTGGCTTCACCGGCGTACACCAGTTCGTCAAGATCGGCGCGCATGTGATGTGCGGCGTATCGAGCGTGGTGCTGATGGATATTCCGCCCTACGTGACCTGCGGCGGCAATCCGCTGACTGCGGCAGGCGTCAATGCCGAGGGCCTGAAGCGGCGCGGCTTCACGCCGGAACAGGTCGCCAATATCAAGCGCGCCTACAAGACGCTGTATCGATCCGGCCTCAGTTTCGCCGACGCCAAGACGCAGCTTGCCGGCGAAGCTCTGCAACACTCCGAACTGAAGTTATTTGCCGACTTTCTCGCCGCGTCCACCCGCGGCATCGTGCGCTGATGAAAATCGGTATCGTCGCCGGCGAGACCTCCGGCGATCTGCTGGGCGGC
>CAZCKI010000208.1:0-4349 GCA_964498815.1 uncultured Burkholderiales bacterium | reverse complement strand
CGCCTTGAAGCAGGAGTGGCCGCAACTCCAGTTCGTCGGCATCGCCGGACCCAAAATGCAGACGGCGGGTGCGACATCCTGGTTCGATATGGAAAAACTCGCGGTGCGCGGCTACCTGGAAGTGCTGAAAAGCTTCCGCGAAATCCTGGCGATCCGCCGGCGCGTGCGCGATCGCATGATTGCCGAACGGCCGGCCCTGTTCATCGGCATCGATGCGCCCGATTTCAATCTCGGCCTGGAACGCGCGCTCAAGAACCGCGGCATTCCGACCGCACACTATGTGAGCCCGTCAATCTGGGCCTGGCGTTTCGAGCGTATTCGCAAGATCAAGGGCGCGGTCGACCGGATGCTGACCGTATTCCCGTTCGAGCCGGCCATCTACGCCAAGGAGGGCATTGCCGCGACCTTTGTCGGCCACCCCACGGCAGACGCCATTCCGCAGAAATCGCAACGCGACGGCGCGCGCGTGCAACTGCGCCTGAAGCCCGACACCACGGTGGTGGCAATGTTGCCCGGCAGCCGCCAAAGCGAGCTTGATTATCACGCCGAGCTGTTTCTCGAGACGGCCAAGGTGCTGCATCGCCAGTACCCGGAGGCACAGTTCCTGGTGCCGCTGGCGACGCGCGAGACGCGGGAACAATTCGACAATATGCGCTGGAAGCTGAACGCGCAGGACCTGCCGCTGCAGATATTGTTTGGTCATGCCAATCTTGCCCTGGCCGCTGCCGATGTCGCCTTGGTTGCCAGCGGCACGGCGACCCTGGAGGCCGCCCTGCTGCGCTGTCCGCATGTGATCGCCTATCGACTGTCGGCCACCACCTACCGGTTGATGATGCGCCAGGCATACCTGCCGTACGTGGGGCTGCCCAACATCCTGGCCGGCGAGTGGCTGGTGCCGGAACTGCTGCAGGACGATGCCACGCCGGAGAACCTGTCGCAGGCGCTGGTCAACTGGATCGCGCATCGCGATGCGGCGAACCGCTTGCGCGAACGCTTTGCCGATATTCATGCCTCGCTCGCGGTCGACAATGGGGCCAGGGTGCGGGAAGCACTGCGTCCCTTCATCGAAGCGGGTTTGGCGCGCGAACGGCAGGCAGCTTGACCATGTTCGCGTCCGCCCTGGTTTGCGGAGTGGACGAAGCGGGCAGGGGGCCGCTGGCGGGTGCGGTGTTTGCTGCGGCGGTGATTCTCGATCCGGCCCGGCCGATCGAAGGCCTGGCAGATTCCAAAACGCTGAGCGCCAAGCGCCGCGAGCAATTGGCGGCGCAGATTTATGCGCAGGCGATTGCCAGTTGCGTGGCGGTCGCCTCGGTAGGCGAAATCGACCGGCTCAATATCCTGCGTGCGTCGCTGCTGGCGATGAAACGCGCGGTGGAAGGTCTGTCGGTGGTGCCGCAGGAAATGCTGGTTGACGGCCTCTATCTTCCCGAGGTAAACCTGCCCGGTTGCGCCTGTGTGGCGGGCGACCGCTTGCACGCGGAGATTTCCGCGGCCTCGATCCTGGCCAAGACCGCGCGCGACGCGGAAATGTTGCGCATGGATCTTCTCTATCCGAATTACGGCTTCGGCAAACACAAGGGTTACGGCACCCGCGAGCACCTGGATATCCTGCAACGCATCGGCCCCTGTCCGATTCATCGCCGCAGCTTTGCGCCGGTTCGCAACAGCGAAGCGCCGGGCCGGCTCGCCTGGCAGCCGGTATGACAGTCATACGCTCGCGCGCCAATCCGCAGGTGAAACAGTTGATCGCGCTCGCGCACTCGGCGCGCGACCGGAAAAAGGCCGGGCTCACCGTACTCGACGGCGAGCACCTGGTGAGCGCGTATCTGGATGCGGTCGGTGTTCCGCAGTCGGTGCTGGTGGCGGAATCGGCGGCGGATTCGGTGCGCGCGCTGATCGCGCGCCTGCCCGCCGGCGTCGTATCGGTGCTGGACGACAAGTGGCTGAAGGAAGCCTCCGCGCTCGATTCGCCCGCCGGCATGATGGCATTGGTGCAGACGCCGGCGGCGCGCGCCCCGTCCTTTACCGCCGACGCCGTCCTGGTGCTGGAAGACGTGCAGGACCCCGGCAATGTCGGCTCGATGCTGCGTAGCGCCGCCGCCGCCGGTGTGATGGAAGTGGTGCTGTCGCCTACGTGCGCGTTCGCCTGGTCTCCCAAGGTGCTGCGCGCCGCTCAGGGAGCGCATTTCGCGCTCAATATTGCCGAGGACGTCGATGCTGTAGCCTTTGTGAAAGCATTCCAGGGCCAGGCACTGGCGCTGGTCCTTCGCGCGCAGGAGACGATCTACCGCTGCGATCTGCGCATGCCGACCGCCTTCCTGGTCTGCAACGAGGGTGCAGGCTTGTCCGCCGAATTGCAGGCGACCCCCGCGCGTTGCGTAGCCATTCCCATGCCGGGGCGCGTCGAATCGCTCAATGTCGCCGCTGCCGCGGCCATCGCCCTGTTCGAAACAGTCAGGCAGCGCCAAACATGAATTCAACCTCCGGAGCATCCGACATGTCCACCGCCGATCCTCATCCGAATCGCTCGTATCGCTACTACGAATTCGTGATGGCGGCCTTCGTCACGGTGCTGATCTGCTCCAATCTGATCGGACCGGCCAAGATCGCACAGTGGGATGCGCCCATCCTCGGCACGCTGACGTTTGGTGCCGGCGTACTGTTCTTCCCGATTTCGTACGTGTTCGGCGACGTGCTGACCGAGGTGTACGGCTACGCGCGCTCGCGGCGGGTGATCTGGGCAGGCTTTGCCGGTCTGACCTTCGCATCCCTCATGGCCTATGTGGTGGTGGCGTTGCCGCCGGCGCCGTTCTGGCACAACCAGCCAGCCTACGAAGTGGCGTTCGGTTCCACCTGGCGCATTGCGCTTGCCTCGCTCATCGCCTTTTGCTGCGGCGAATTCGTCAATTCGTTCGTGCTGGCGAAGATGAAGATCTGGACCGGCGGCAAGTGGCTGTGGACGCGTACCATCGGCTCCACCATTTTCGGTGAGGGTGTCGATTCATTGCTGTTCTATCCGATGGCCTTCTACGGCACCGGCATCATTCCGGACGACAAATTGCCGATGGTGATGATGGCGCAGTTCGTGACCAAAGTCGGTGTGGAAGTCGTGTTCACGCCGGTCACCTACAAGATCGTCGGTTTCCTCAAACGCGTCGAGCACGAGGACTACTACGACCGCGACACCAATTTCACGCCGTTCTCGTTGAAGACATGAGCCTGCCGGATTGGGTGGGCAGCGCATCGGCCGTGCTGACGACGGTCGCCTTTGTCCCGCAGATCTGGAAAATCTGGAAGGCGCGCGCGGCGCGCGATATCTCGCTGCCCATGTACCTGCTGTTTTCGGCGGGTGTGACCGGCTGGATCGCCTACGGCATCCTGCTCGGCGCGTGGCCCGTCATCGTCGCCAACGGCATTACGCTGGTACTGAGTCTGGCCGTGATCGCGATGAAGTGGAAATGGGATAAAGTGAGTTGAAGCGCTGAATCCGGCGTTCCATCGAGGGGAACATAAAATGAAAATGACCAATCGTGTCTTGTTGGCGGCAGGGACCTGTGCGCTGTTCGCTGCGATGGTGACCTGCCAGGCGATGGCGACGGACCAGCCGACAACGGGAAAGATCGTTGCCGAGGAATTCTGGACCAACAAGGGAACCGTCAAGCTCTGGGTCTATCGCAAGCACCTGGAGGACGGCATCGCCAACAAGCCGATCCTGTTCCTGGTGCACGGTTCCTCCTACTCCGGCAAGACCATGTTCGACTTGCAAGTGCCGGAGCGCAGCGACTATTCGTTCATGGATCATTTCGCCAGGCTGGGTTTCGAGGTCTGGACCATGGATCACGAAGGCTATGGGCACTCCGACCGTACTGCTGGCTACTCCGACATCCAAAGCGGTGTGGAAGACCTGACCGTCGCCATGACCGTGGTGAAAAAGGCCACCGGCAAAGCCAGCGCCTCCTTCTTCGGCCAGTCTTCGGGCGCATTGCGTGCGGCGCGCTTTGCCAACGCGCATCCCGAGGCCGTGGACAAACTCATCGTCGACGCCTTCGTCTGGACCGGCAAGGATTCGCCCACGCTCGCCGATCGCGCCAAGGGGCTGCCGCAGCTCCTGAAGAGCAACGTGCGAAAGGTCGATGCCAAGTTCTATCGCTCGGTATTCACCCGCGACCATCCCGGTGCCGCCGAGCCGATGCTGGGCGATGTGGTGGCGGAGGCCGAACTTAAATACGGCGATACCGTGCCGACCGGGACCTATCTGGACATGGTGACCAAGCTGCCGGTGGTGGATCCCGCCAAAGTGCTGTGCCCGGTGCTGATGCTGCGCTCCGAGCACGACGGCATCGCCACCG
>CAZCKI010000207.1:0-6028 GCA_964498815.1 uncultured Burkholderiales bacterium | reverse complement strand
AACGCCGACGGCCGCATTCGCGACGCGGTCAAACAGGTGGAAGCGCACGGCGGCAAGGTGGTCGAGCCGGTCCATCCCATTGGCCCGCACGGCTTTCGCGCCGTCGTCATGGACTGCGAGGGCAATCGCATCGCCCTGCATTCGCACGAGGATGTGTAGGGATCCACCGCGCTTCCTGTGTGATTAAGGCAGCAAAGGGCGGTAAGTAGTCTGGATGGTGCGCAAGACCGAATCCCGCCTCACCGGCACACGGGACCTGCTGCGATTTCGCGGACTCACTTCGGCGGATTCGCGGTCGGGGCCAGGCCGTTCTTTTTCAGCAGGTCCTTAAACGCCTGGGCGGTCTTGTCCTCCCGTGCCCGGTTCGCGGCGCGCAGATCCTTGCTCAACCACGTCCCGGTCGAGGAAAACCACTGCCCCACGTCGTGCTTGGCAGCACTCCACCAAGTGCCCACCTTGGCGACGTCGGCGACCAATTGAACGCCTTCGGCCATGCCCCGATCCGAGCTGAGATTCAGGAATTCCGCGAAGTGGTGCAGCGCATCCTGGTTGGAATTGGTCGCGTCCTTTTCCGCGTCCGGGTGCTCCGGCACCAGGTCCACGCCGGGCACTCGCACGAAAGGTGTGGTGTCGGTTCGCCGCAGAGCCTTGTCAATCGCCACGCCGATGCTGTTGGCTGCGGCGGTGCGTGCGCCGAGCGGGCCGAGACCCCACTTGTCGGTTAGGTATTTCAACAGACTGGTGTGGTCGAACTGGGTCTTTTCCACGCCCTGCTTGCACTTGGGCGAAATCAACAGCGCCGGGACCCGCACGCCGAGCTGCCTGAAGTCGTATGGGATCTTGGCTGTCGTCGACGGGTTGGCATCCGGCGGAACGGCAGCCGGCGGTACGACATGATCGTAAAACCCGCCGTGTTCGTCGTACACCACCACCAACAGGCAGGAGTTCCAGATCTCGGCGTTGGATCGCAGTGCGTTATACACGTCGCCGATCAGCTTTTCCGCCTTCATGATGTTGTGCGGCGGGTGGTCGTCGTTCTGCCCGACGCCGAAGTACTGCGGTTCGATGAAGGTGAAGGCGGGGAAAGTAGCCTTGTTTTGCGCGGCCTTGAAAAATTCACTGAACTTGCAATAGCCGGCCAGATTGGCGGCCTGACGCTGGTGCGTAAGCAACAGGGAACAGGGAAAATCGTAGTAATAGATTTTCCAGCTCTTGTTCTTCTCGCTGAGGCGGTCGAAGATCGTCGCCTGTTTTTGTTCGGTGTACCACTTGGGGTTGAGAAGCGCGGCTCCGGAAGGCATCTCCACTTCGCCCGTGCAACTGCCGGTGAGCGCGAAAAAGCGATTCGGCCAGGTCGGCCCGGGTAGCGAGGCGAACCAGCGGTCGCAGACGGTATATTCACGCCCCAGCGTATGCAGGGCCGGCAGGAAATCGAGCGGGTAGTAGCCCATGATCTCGCGCCAATCGCGTTCGGTACTCTTAGGCCGCTCCTTTTGAAACTCGCGCACGAAGCCGCCGTTGTTGTTTTCCAGCTGCGCCCGGACGTTGACGAATTCATGCGGTGGATCGAATTGCATCTGCCGCTCGCTGGTTTCCTGCTGGAAGATCGGCTGATTGTTCCTGGTGAGGTTCTGCCGGGTGGCGGCGCTCGCCGGCGTCACACCGTCGAGGGCCGGGATCACCTGCTGCAACGCACCCAGCATCTGGTCGAAGGAATGGTTCTCCAGCATCAGCAAGACCACGTGCTCGATGCCGTCGTCGGCTGCAGCCGCACTGATTGGCGCGTTCTCCCCGGACATGGCGTTCTCCCCTGATAACCCGCTTCGTGTCGCTACCCATGAAGGCGGCGCCGGCTCGCGGTGAAGAAATATTCATACACCATTCCGAGACAGGAAAAAACTACCTGCGTGGGTAGGATCGGAGCGTGTTGGCGTCGAGAAAAGCCGGGCAGCGCCCGAAAGGGAAATTACTTCGCCTGCTTTTCCGCAGGTTGAGATTGCTCCTGCGCGGGCTTGATCACCGGTGGCGGCGGGATGGGAATGGGGAAGCCGAGAAAAATCATCACCACGAATACCGGCAGCAGCAGGTAAAAAAGCGGTCGCTTCCAGCTGAGTTTTTGCTTCAACATGGCCTGCAGATGGGGATGCGCGGCCGGATTCAAAGGGGCTTCAGGCGGATGTCGTTTTAGCGCAAATCCGCCAGCAGCCTTCTTTCCACCACCGGTAATTCGTGCACCGATATCCAGGCCGCCGAGATCTGCCGGTACACATAGCCGGGCGGCGCCCTGCGAACGATGCGCTCTCTGAGCGGTTTGACGGCGGCCATCGCTTCGCCATGCTTCCCTTGTGCCTGCAGCGCCATCGCCCGCACGATGCGTGCGAGGTCGCACCATTCGCCTTCTTTCAGCGCGGCGTCGGCTTTGGCCAGCGCGGCGGTGTTGTTGCCGCTCAGCAGCGCGTGCCAGCCATCCAGCGCCTGTATGGTCGGGTCGGTGGGATTCAGGAGGCGCGCCGCGTCGAGCTGGATTCGGGCAACATCGAGGTGCCCCGCGCGCAACAGGTCGCGCGCGTAATCGGCGCGCAGTTCGACCACGCCGGTGCGCAGCCTCAGCGTGCGCTCGTAGAACGGAAACGCCTCGTCCCAGCGTCCGGCCAGCGCCAGTGTTGCACCCTTGCCCCACATCGCCTCGGGGTTGTCCGATTGATAAGCGAGCACGCGATCAAACGCAGCGAGCGCCTTGGCCACATTGCCAAGTCGATAGTAATAGCCACCCAGCGCCAGGTCCACCTGCCAGCGGTCCACTTTGGCAACCTTGGGGCGCGCCGCATCCAGCCTGGCTACGAGTACGACCAGCGCTTGGCCGGTGTGCCACAGAGCTTCGGCCGCATTGGTCTGCGCGCCGCCGCTGGCGGGAAAGCGCTGTAACACCTGCTGCGCGGCCTGCAGCGTGGCGGCGCGGTCGCCCTGGATGCCGAGCGCGTTGAGGCGACCAACCAACACCGCTTCGTCGCCGGGTGCGGCTTTCACAGCGCGCTGGAAATGAACCATTGCCTTGTCGAGCTTGCCTTTGGAAAGTTCATCGCTACCGGCGTTGAGGTACGCGATCGGCAGGTTGGCGCGCACATCGGTGATGGCGAGGAAGCGCTTTTCCAGCGCCATCAGGTCGGGGTCGATCGAAGCCAGCCGTTCCCGCACCACATCGCGCGGGTCATAGGTATCGCGCTGCGGCGTCAGGAGGCCGTTGGCGCCTTCGGCGAAGTATTCCCACACCGTACCGCTCGCGTAGCGCGAGAGAAAAGCGTTGTGCGTGACCACTTCGCGTTCCTTGGCGCGGCGGTAGAGGTCCTGGATTTCGCGCGCCTGGTCGGCGGTCAGCACGCCGTGCACCTGGTGCGTCATCTCGTGCAGCACGGTGTTGTACTTGTCGGAAATGGTGCGTTCTACGTCCTCGATACCGGTGACGGTGGCAAAGCCGCCGGCGCCGCGCACATCGTCCCACAGGCGCGAATCGGTGTTGATGCGCTGGTCCTTCAGCACTTCCAGGCCCGGCGATTCGGACAGCTTCAGGTAGATCGGCTTGATGAAAAACGTCGAGCCGCCCGCCACCAGCACCGGCACGAATGCCTTCCATGGCGCCACCGACAACGCCACGCGCTTCCGGTGGCGCGGCGACAGCGATTGCCAGTTGACCACGTATTGCTCGATGCCCGGCACCACCGGCATCGGCATCGCGGCGAATCGTCTTTCGTAATCGGCGCGATGCACGTCGATGGCGTAGCGCTGCAATTCCAGACCCTTGGCGAGCGCGTGGTGGGCGCGGCCGTAGTCGGGGCAGCGTGCCAGCGCCTCGGTGGCGAGCTTTCTCACCGTCTCGTACTCGCCGCGCTCGAAGGCGTCCGAGGCTCCGCGCACCAGCTTGGCGGCGGCCTCCAGTTCGACGCCGTAGCGCGCGGCGAGCTCGGTGTAGTTCTTGCGCGCGTAGCCGTTGCCGAGGAGATAGTGGGCCATCTCGTGATACGGATTCAAGCGGATGGCCTGCTCCAGCGCAGTGATGGCCTCGTCGGTGCGGGCGAGGCGGATCAGCGTTTCGGCCTCCGAGAACAGGTTGTCCGCGTCGGTGTGCGCGGCGAGGCTCGCGTTCAAATGCACGATGGAGCCGTCGAAATCGAGGCGCTTGAAAGCGACCTGGCCCAGGCCTTTCAGCGCGGCGGCGCGGTCGCGTGCCTGGTTCGCATCGGCGGCCCGCTGCAACGCGGCGCGGAAGCATCGGTCCGCGCGTTCGTATTGCAGCAGCTCCAGCGCGAGCCGCCCTGCGGCGAGCAGGTCGGCGGTTTCGATACCGGCAGCGTTTGCATCCAATACATCCTTGGTGCGCCGGTCGATTTCGGCGCGATCGTCGCTCGCGAACAACCACGCATAGACGAGCTCGCGTTCTTCCTTGACGGGGTTCGGTAGCGCCGTCAGCTCGCGCGCGCGCGGTTCGGCGAGGGCGTAATCCTGACGGGTCAGCGCTACCCGCAGCCGGGTGTTGCGCCAGGCCGGGTCGCCGGCGCGCTCGGGTGCGGCCAGCCACTGCGCAGCGGCGTCGATTCGCCCCGCTTCCAGCAGGCGGGCAATTTCATCGTTGGCGGCAGCCAGCGCCGGGGCGACGGCGGCGCACAGGAGCAGGCAGGCAAAGAGCCTGGGAAAATTTTTCATTCGCAGAGGCTAGCACAAGTCACGAATGAGCAGAAACGCAGGGGAAGAGGCCGGATGCGAGGGCCGGCTTCGATTGTTCTAAAATGTGCGAATAGAGTTTGCATAGATCGACCTTCCTATAAGCGCATCCAAAATGTCCGAAACCACCCAGCTTCCCCCGCTTCCCGACCGCCTCGCCATCGATGCGCGCAGCCCGTTTCACAACGCCGCCCTGATCGAGTGCGGCATCGGCGTGCGCGTCAACGGCAAGGAACGCAACGACGTCGAGGAATACTGCATCAGCGAAGGCTGGATCAAGGTAGCCGCCGGCAAGGCATTAGACCGCAAGGGCCATCCGCTGCTGATCAAATTGAAGGGCAGCGTGGAAGTGTTTTACCGGTAGCCCGGGCCTTGCGTCTTACATCGAAGTTCGTTGCCAGTCGAAAATGGGAATGGAGCGCTAGATGAAACACCTGGGAAAGGTCGTGGCGACATTGACTCTCTGTGTTGCTGGCGCATTGGGCTTGCTCGCCAGCCTGTGCGGCGGGTTTTTTACGATAGTCGCTTTGTTCGACTTCGGCGATAGCCGCGAAGCCAGCGCGTACGCCAAAGCATTCCTGATAATTTCCGTCCCTTCACTGGTGATCGGGGGCATCGTCGCCTGGGTGGCCTTCCGCTACCTGTCGCGCTTGAGCAAGGCGGCTCCCGTCGACTCCGGCCAGGACGCGCAGCCACAGGACTAGCGTAATCTGACGACGAAAGATCGCAAGGCGCACATCTTGAAGGCCATTTTCAAACTAGTCTCTGGCGCAACCCACTCGTCCAGCAATTTGTTGAGCGTGAAGCAAACGGACCAGGAGTATTGACTATGAATGGATTCGCTAAACTGCTCGTTGCATTGCTGGTCGGCGCGGCCGGGTTGGCGGGCTTGCTGATGAGCCTTTGCGGCGGCTTCTTTACAGTGGTTGCGATCGCCAATGGAAAAATCAACGACAGCACCGTCGCGATTTCCGTTCCGTCGTTGCTGATCGGAGGCGCGATCGCCTGGGTGGCATTCTGGTACTTGATGCGCTCAACCAAAAAGGCTTTCACGCCGCCGCCCGCGCAGTCCGGCCAGGACACGCCGCCGCCCGGCTAGCACGTCCGAATCGTTGCCGACGAAAGTTGCAAGCCAAACAGCATGCAGGACCTCCTCAAACTGATCGCCGGCATCGGTATTGCCGCCATGGGCATCCTCGGATTGGCGATCACGTTTTGCGGCGGGTTCTTTACCGTCACGTCTCTGCTGTCTTATGGTGACGGATACGCGGGCATGGTGCTGATCGTTTCCGTGCCATCGATTGCTCTAGGC
>CAZCKI010000206.1:0-6078 GCA_964498815.1 uncultured Burkholderiales bacterium | reverse complement strand
CGCGTTGTTGAGCGCGTAGGCCGAGGTGCGCGGCACCGCGCCCGGCATATTGGCAACACAATAGTGCACGACATTGTCCACCACATAGGTGGGCGCCGCGTGGGTGGTCGCCTTGGCGGTTTCGCAGCAGCCGCCCTGGTCGATCGCCACATCGACGATCACCGAACCCGGCTTCATTTCGGAAACCATCTTGCGCGTCACCAGCTTCGGTGCGGCCGCACCCGGGATCAGCACGCCGCCGATCACCAAATCCGCAGAAAGCACGTGGCTCTCGACGTTGTCGCGGTTGGAAAACACCGTCACCACCCGCGCGCCGAGCAGGCGGTCGATGCGCCGCAATGCGTCGATGCTGCGGTCGATCACCACCACGCGCGCGCCACTGCCCACCGCGATTTGCGCGGCATTCGAGCCGACCACGCCGGCGCCGAGGATCACGATCTTGGCGGGCGGCACGCCGGCCACACCACCGAGCAGGATGCCCATGCCGCCGGCTTCCTTTTCCAGGCAGCGAGCACCGGCCTGGATCGACATGCGGCCGGCCACCTCCGACATCGGCGCCAGCAAAGGGAGACCCCCGCCGGTTTGCGTCACCGTTTCGTAGGCGATGCAGATCGCCCCGGAGGCCATCAGCGCGGCACACTGCTCGGGATCGGGTGCCAGGTGCAGGTAGGTAAACAGGATCTGCCCGGGCCGCAGCATCCTGCATTCGACCGGCTGCGGCTCTTTCACCTTGACGATCATGTCCGCCTTGGCGAACACGTCGGCTGCGGTCGCAACCATCTTTGCGCCGGCCTTTTCGTAAGCTGCGTCGGTGGCGCCGATGCCGCGCCCGGCGTCGTGCTCGACGATGATCTGGTGGCCGTGCTCGGCCATTTCGCGAACCGACGAGGGGGTCAGTCCGACGCGATATTCATGAACCTTGATTTCCTTGGGGACGCCGATCAACACGATAATCTCTCCGAAGCGGTTCCGATTGTGTCGGCCGCGTGATTGTGGATAGCGATCCGCTCCGGTAGAAGGAGATCGCTCGCAATTGCAGGCTGAATTTTAACGGTTCGCGCGGGCTCGCGGCGCGGTAACGAAAGCGCGTTTGCGCCTCATCAAGAATCGAGGTGAGGAGCGACCACCTGGCGGGTCTCCGCGCTGCTCACCACCGGCACGATATCGAAGGTGATGCCGAAGCCGCGCCATTGCAGCACCCATTCCTGAAGGAGCTTCAGGTCATCGCATTCCATCACCTGGAAACAGCGGCCGAAGTCGGGCGTCACCCAGCTATCGATGTACTTCAACCCTTCCGGCAACGCTCGGCCGCTGTCGCGCACCTTGCGATAGATCGGCACCATGTCGTTGTCGCGAAACGTTTCGATGACCATGAACAGCATGTTGGCCTCCATGCGGAAGTGCACAGATTACAACGGTTGTCGCCCCGGCCTTCGCCGGGATGACAGCATCTATTTTTTGCCAAGATGGGTTGCGGTCCGCTTAGTTCGCGCCGTTCAGGTTCCAGTCGTAATCCAGATTTGAAATCGCCGCCTTGCCGGAAGCAATCAGCTGCTGGTCCGCCGGAGCGTCGGCAAATTGCTTGGCGTAGCGCGCGAAATACTCTTCTCGGCTCTTGATGGCGGGCGTCTTGCCGTCGAAACCGGTGTAGCCCTTGTCCCAATCCTCAGCGAACCACTTGTAGATCATCGACACTTCCAGTTTGCCGCCGGCAAAGCGGTTGCGTGAACGGTCGGACAGGAAGCGCACCGCCTGTTCTTCCAGTTGTTTGTCGAGCCGGTCGGCCACGAACGCTTCTTCGCGCAGCGCCGGGCAGCCTATCGACGCGCAATTGACAGCGTAGTGCACCCGCACCTCGCTGTAGACACCCGGTTTGCGCAGGGTCTCGTGTTCGATGCGGTCGAGGAAATAATCTTCGCCGAACAGCTTGAAGAATTTGCGCTTCCAACGGTTATCGAACAGGCTGCCGATGTCCTTGATCGACTTCACCGGATAGTTGGCGAGGATCAATTCCAGCGTGTTGCCGTTGTAGGCGTTGATCAGGAACGCCATCTGCTGCGCCTTGCCCCAGCCGGCGAATTCCGTGGCACTCACTTTCGAGAGGCTGTCCAGATACGCCTTCAGCGCGGGGCGCTCCTTCTGGAATTCTGCGTACTTCACTTTCGAGGTCTTGCCGCCATCCACCACCACCACATATTTTTTCAGGAGCGTCGTGAACGCGGCGTGGGAGTGGTCGAAGGATTGTGCCGAGGCGGCCCATGAGAAGGCCAAGGCGGCGATGGTGATGAGAAGTCGTTTCATGTGTGGTTCCTCGAATCGTCGTCCCCGCGCAGGCAGGGACCCAGTGTCGTTGCATTCCGTCAGCCAAAGTCGCTGGGTTCCCGCCTGCGCGGGAACGACGGCGGTTAATGATGCGTTGTCTCTTTTGGATAGGCCGGCGTGTTGTCAGGCGACACCAGCAAGGCGATCACGGACGACAACACCGCGCCGAAGCTGCCTTCCCCGCGCGTCCAATCGTTCAGCGCCTTGCCGACCGCGAGCTTACCCACCGTCGCGGTGGAGCGCTTGTATACCCCGGCTGCGTACTTATTGGCTTCGCCCATGGTCGGGTAGGTGTGGATGGTGCCCAATATCCCTTCCAAGCCGAAGCCGTGCTTCATCGCCGCGACGAATTCCACCAATGAATCGCCGGCGTGCTCGCCGACGATGGTGGCGCCCAGGATCTTGTCGCTGCCCTTGGGGGTGATGACTTTCACGAAGCCGTGCGCCTCGCCGTCGGCGATAGCACGGTCGAGGTCGTCGATGCCGTACACGTGCACATCGTGGGCGATGCCTTTTTCAATGGCTTCCTGTTCGTTGATGCCCACGCGCGCAACTTCGGGATCGGTAAAGGTCGCCCACGGCACCACCGAGTAATCTACCTTGAATTTCTTGAAGGTGCCGAACAGCGCGTTGACCGATGCGTACCACGCCATGTGCGCGGCGGTATGCGTGAACTGGTAGGGGCCGGCCACGTCGCCGCAGGCGAAAATGTTCGGGTAAATCGTTTCCAGGTATTCGTTGACCTCGACCACGCGTTTGGCCGGAATGCCCAATTCTTCCAGGCCGTAGCCGGTGGTGTTAGCGATGCGTCCCACCGCGCAGAGGATTTCATCGAAGGGGATGCGTTTATCCGCGCCCGCGTGTTCTACCACCAAATATTTTTCGCCGTTCTCGACCACAACTTGTTTGGCCTTGTGGTCGGTGAGCACAGTGACCCCTTCGGATTCGAACTTGGCCTTCACCATTGCCGACACTTCCACGTCTTCGCGGATCAGGATGCGCGGCAGCATTTCCACTTGTGTGACTTGGGAGTCGAAGCGCGCGAAGCACTGCGTCAATTCGGCGCCGATCGGCCCGCCGCCCAACACCACCAGCCGCTTGGGCAGCTTGCGGATGGCCCAGATATTGTCCGAGGTCAGCGGCTTGGCTTCGGCCAACCCCGGGATCGGCGGAATGAACGGCCGCGCACCGGCGGCGATGACGATGTTCTTGGTCGTCAAGGTCTGCTTGCTGCCGTTCTCGCGGGTGATTTCCACTTCCCACGGCGACACGATTTTGGCCGTACCCTTCACGCAATCCACACCCAATCCGGTATAGCGTTCGACGGAATCGTGCGGCTCGATGTCGGCCACGATCTTCTGTATGCGCTCCATCACCTGCGCAAAATCCCACTGCGCGCTGGCCGACGCTATGCCGAATTCCTTGGAGCGCTGGATGTGGTTCAACAATTTGGCCGAGGCGATCAGCGCCTTCGACGGCACGCAGCCGGTGTTGAGGCAATCGCCACCCATCTGGTGTTTTTCCACCAGCGTCACCTTGGCTTTCACCGCGGCGGCGATGTAGCTCGTCACCAAACCGGCGGAGCCGCCGCCGATCACCACTACATTGCGGTCGAACATGGCGGGCTTTCGGTCGGCCCATTGGGCGTAGACTTTCTTCATTTGGCGTAGACTTTCTTTGCTTTGATGCCGTCGATGATTTTCTTGGCAATGATCGGAAAGATTCCCAGCAGCACGAATGCGCCCAGCAATCCGGGCGAGAGGATGCCCTTGAGTGATGTGATTTTGGCGAGTTCGGTACCGGCATTCACATAAACAACCGTGCCGAGAAACATGCCGATCTGCGAAACCCAGAAAAAGGTCCATGCCTTCATCGGCGTGAGACCCATCACCACATTGATCATGAAAAACGGAAAGGCCGGCACCAGGCGCAGCGTGAACAAATAAAAAGCGCCTTCCTTTTCCACGCCGGCATTGATGGTTTTCAGTTTGTCGCCGAACTTGGCCTGAATCGAATCGCGCAGCAGGAAGCGAGCCACCAGGAACGCGGCTGTCGCCCCGATGGTGGATGCGAACGACACCACCACCACGCCCCAGACCAGCCCGAAGATCGCACCGGCCACCAGCGTCATGATGGCGGCCCCCGGCAGCGACAGCGCGGTGACCGCCACGTACACGGCAAAGAAAATCGCACCGACTTCGATCGGGTTGGCCTGATAGCTCGCCGTAATCGCAGCCTGCTGCGCCTTGAAATAATCCAGGCTGAAATACTTGCCCAGATCGAACACGAAGAACGCCGCGATCATTACGATCAAGGCGACGAAAACGAGGATTTTGCTTTTTTTCATGACGATTTCCAGTAAAGGTGCTACGCGCATTCCGCACTCGCGGATGCGTTGAGACGGGCAAATTTGCAGCCTACGCCGGCGCCGGCCAAATTGCGAGGGGCGGCGGGATTGCGGCGTCAGTCGCCGGCGGCCGTTCGTCCTTACAGGTTCAATGGGTATTGGCCGCGCCTATGCACACACCGAAGGCGCCCGTACCAGCCCCAGCGCGTGCGGCGCGAAGTACATCGGCCCCTCGCTTATTCGCTTGTAGTACGAATGGT
Organism: uncultured Burkholderiales bacterium; assembly: GCA_964498815.1. Lineage (GTDB taxonomy): Bacteria > Pseudomonadota > Gammaproteobacteria > Burkholderiales > Usitatibacteraceae > UKL13-2. The sequence continues at coordinate 1,149 of CAZCKI010000206.1, read as the reverse complement.
GCGCGGGCGACCCCTTCGGCCAATTCTGCAGGAAGGTTTTTTCGAACTCCGCCGCGTCATAGTGCACCGGGATCGCATCGACGTGCACTCCCTGGATGACGTCGCCGTACTGCGCCCAGCCTTCCGGCGCCGGATGCACCGACAGGCGGGAGATTAATCCGTATTGCGTATGCGAAAAATTCGGCATGCCGGCCGCCCCATTGTTGATGACGATATGCGTCGCGTCACCCTCGCGAAAACGCCGGAACGTCGGCAGGCAGGTATGGCTGGAGGCAAAGCCGGCCAGCTTGGCATCGCGGCAGGTGCGGTGCAGCCAGGCAACATTCTCCGGTTCATGCAGGCTGTCGTGCGCAAACCGCCAGCCCGCCAGTGATTCGGCGTCGCCGTGGACAATGCCGAAACGCACACCGCCCACGGCGGCCACTGCGTGCATCGGCAGCGCCGACAACGGCGCCGTCAATTGCGGAAACGCCTGCGCGGTTTGGCGCAGGCGCTGCAGGATCTGGTTGGAACGCTCGACGTCGGCGTCGTCCACGTAGTCGGGATACGCGCAGCCGCAGCCGGCCGAGTTCTCCGCATCCATGTCTGCCGCAATCTCGGTTTCGACGTTGCCGCGCAGCGCGAAGTGTTCACTTACCACACGGTTGACGCCCTCGAAGCTCATCTCGTCGATGTTGAACCAGTTGAAATCGCCGTTGAATACCAGCTTCGGCTGCACCATCTCCTGCATCGCAAGATGCAGGATCGCTTCCAGCGCAGGCACATTGCCGTAGAGGCCGCCGATCACATAGACCGTCTCCGCTTCGAAATCCGCCGCGCGGCCGAACACGGACGGCGAATAGCGATACGCGAGCGGGCAGGAGCGGCCAGGGGTCATGCGCAAAGAAGCCTCAAATTATCCGTTCGCCCTGAGTCCTTCGACAGGCTCAGCACGAGCGGAAGAAATTGGGTAGGTGCGCAACATCCATCAGTCCGCCGCCATCGCGGCCGTGGTGTCTTCCTTGAGCGCGCCGCCGCAGGAAGAGCCCTGGCCAGCGGTGCAGCCGTAGCAATGGTCCTTCACCACGATCGCGTTGCCGGAAAGGTCGGTCTCCATCAGGTCGCGCAAATGCGTCTTCAGCCGGCCACCGTGCTGCAAGGGCAGGCCCA
>CAZCKI010000205.1:0-6143 GCA_964498815.1 uncultured Burkholderiales bacterium | reverse complement strand
GAGAACGCACGCAAGATCGTCGCCTACCTCGCCACGCACAAGGCGGTGGCGAAAGTGATCTACCCGGAACTCGAATCGCATCCGGACCACGCGCTGGCCAGGGACCTGCTGCCCGACGGCGCCGGCGCGGTGCTGAGCTTTGAAGTCAAAGGAGGTCGTGCGGCTGGCAAGACCTTCATCGAAAAGCTGGGCCTCTTCTCCCACTTAGCCAATATCGGCGACGCCAAGTCGCTGGTGATCCACCCCGCCAGCACCACCCACTTCCGCATGGATGCCGACGCGCTGAACGCGGCTGGCATCGCCGAAGGCACCATCCGTCTCTCGATCGGACTCGAGCACGCCGACGACCTGATCGAGGATCTGTCGCGCGCGCTGGCGGCGGCCGCCAAGGTAGCCGCGGCATGATCTTCCTGGTCGAACAACAGCCCGCCTACGCGTACACCGGCGGCAAACCCTTTGATGCCGCCAAACCGAGCATCGTCTTCATCCACGGCGCAGCCTGCGACCACAGCGTCTGGACCTTGCAGGCGCGCTACTTCGCCCACCACGGCTTCAATGCGCTGGCGGTCGACCTACCCGGCCACGGCCGCACCTTCGCCGACGCCAAGACCACCATTGCCGCCTACGCCGACTGGATCGTCAACCTGCTCGACAACGGCGGCATCGGCAAGGCAACGCTGGTCGGCCACAGCATGGGCACGCTGATCGCATTCGATATAGCGACACGATATCCGGCGCGCGTGAACAAGCTCGGCTTGCTCGGCATCAGCATGCCGATGCCGGTGGCCGACGTACTGTTGGACGCGGCGAAGCACCGCCCGTCGGAAGCCTTCGACATGCTCAACCTCTGGGGCCACGCGCCGCAGATGCGCATCGGCGCGTCCTCCATTCCCGGCACCTCGCTCACCATGTCGTACCGGCGCTTGCTGGAGCAATCGCGCCCCGGCGTGCTGGCCAACGACCTCGCCGCCTGTCACGCCTTCACCATTGACGAAGCCACGCTCAAAGGCATCACCGCGCCGGCACTCGTCCTCAGCGGCACGCGCGACATGATGACGCCACCCAAGGCCTCCGCAGCCGTGGCCAACGCCATCGCCGGCGCGCGCCTCGTCTCGCTGGATGCCGCCGGCCACGCGATGATGCAGGAAGCGCCGGGCCGTGTGGTCGATGAGCTGGCCGCGTTCCTGAAGTCATGAGGCGGTTGCTGCTCGCCTGCGGACTGCTGCTCGCCACCGGTGTTGCGCTGGCCGAACGCGGCATCACCGACAGCGCCGAAGCGCAGTACGACAAGGCCGCCGACGTCACCACGCTCACTGTCACCCTGGTCAAGAACGACGCCGGTTATCGCCTACCCACTCGCTGGCGTGGCAAGCCGCTCGAAGCGATCGCCCTGCACCAGAAGCTGTCCGGCTGGAAGGGCGACTACTTCTTCGTCCGCGACGACTGCCTCGCCCCCGCCGACATCGCCCCGTGGCGTTGCGTGCGCGAACACGTCTTCACGCTGGTGGACCAGGGCGAACACCTCGCCTACCTCGGCAGCGTGTTCGCCGGCGAAGACTGCATCGAGGAGAAGAAGTTCGGCTGCGCGCTGTACAAGGACGTGTTCACCGACCTCTACGACACACTCGAGAAGAACACCCTGATCGCACGCGAAGAGTCCCCTGCCCTGCTGCTCGAACTGCGCGCCAAGGACGGCGTCTTCGTGGCCGACCTCGACGAAACCTGGACCCGTAACCAGGAACGCTACCACGCCGGCAACCGCTGCCTCGCCGCGAGCCCAGACGAGCGCAAGGACAAGTGCACGGAGGGCATCGCGCCGTTACGTGCACTGCTGTTCAACCTCACCCTGACCCGCTACACGCGTCACCTCGATGAGTACGCCGAAGTGCGCAAGCACGTCTACGATACGCTGTGCCCGCGCGTGAGCAAGGCCGACTGCGGTGTTGCTTCGCAGTCGCTCGACTACCTGGTGGACAGCGTGGCGCCCGGCGATTTGCCCAAACGGATCGAGCGTGTAGTGCCACTACCGGCAGGCAAGTTGAAGTCGCCCGAATAGGCAGTCGTTGCCTGTCAGAGCCGATTGGCCACGCCCATGTCACTTTGTGACCGGCACATTGGATTGCCCTACGGAAGCACACGAAAACTTTGCGAAACCTGCTGTGCGGGATTGACACCGTAGATACCCGCTTGATTGGCGTTGATCGTGCAAGTGCCAACCGCCAGCAGCATGATCAGGCCGCCGTTCACCCGGCAAACCGCCGGCGTGGCACTGGCAAAGGTGACGATCGCATCCATGATCGAATAGCCGAACAATTCGACCGATCCCGCCGAGAGGGAGACGTCGGCTATCGGCGGAAACGTAATCACCTGGTCATCCGCAAGGATCGCAATATTCTGCGTGGCTTGTGGCGCCGCGCTGAATCGATCATCGCCCGGCTGGTCCGCCGCGACAGTGCAGGCGCCGCCCTTAAGCATGGTGACGACGCCGGTTTGGCTGACAATGCAAATGGCCGACGTCAGGCTGCTGAAGCGCACGGTCAAGCCGGAAGTGGAAAACGCGCGGACGGTGAACGTTCCCCCGGGCGAAAAGGTTGGAGTCGCCACGGACGGAGCAAGGAACGTGATGGTTTGGCTGAAGCCCGTTTGCACGACTTGGCCGCCCGGCAAGGAACTGCTGCTCGCGGCGTTGTTCGGATCGCCGGAGTACTCGGCGTTGATGGCATGGACGCCCAGCGTCGTGAAGGTGCTTGGGCACAGCGCCACGCTCGAGACCAAGGGAACCGCATCGCAACCGGCAATGATCGCACCGTTATCCTTGAAGGCGACCGTTCCCGTCGGCGCATGGCCGTCGACCGCAGCAGTCAACGTAACCGGAAAGCCGATGCGGCTAGGACTGGCGTCGGTGCTTATCCGCAGTGTTGTCGGAAACTGGGGCGCGAGAATCAGCGCGAGCGCCGGCTTGCGGATGGGAGATGTGCCGGCATCGGGCAGCATCCCGTAGCTGCCATCGCCCCAGCACACCGCGCCGCCGCCGACAACCGCGCACGAACTCAGAATTCCCGCCGAAATCGCCGTCACCCCGCTACCCGGTGCGATAGCCGTGACTGGAACCAGGCTTTTGTCGTATGACGGCTGACCAAGTTCGCCATAGAAATTGTTTCCCCAGCACGTCACGCCTCCGTAGGCCAGGGCGCAAATATGTCCTTCTGAGAATATCGCCCCACCGATGGCCACTGCCGTGACACGGCTCCCCGCCGCAATCATCTGCACCGGCACCGGGCTCGGCTGGCTTCCGCTGTACCCCAATTGCCCCGCGTCGTTGGAACCCCAGCACCGCACACCGCCGTCGATCGCGATACACGTGTTGGCATCGCCCACCGCGAGCCCTGTGATATTGCTGCCCGCCGGGAAGATCTGGACCGGGACGGCAGTATCCAGGATAGTGCCGTTGCCCAGTTGCCCCGCGTTATTCCTGCCCCAGCATTGCAGGCCGCCCTGAACGATGGCGCAAGTATGGTTGTTCGCTGCGATCGCCGTGACACCGCTGCCTGGCGCGATCGCCTGGACCCGCGACAAACTACTGACGTAGGTACCATTCCCGAGTTGCCCGTTGCCATTGTCACCGGAGCACACAACGCCGCCATTGATCAGCACGCAGCTATGCCTGACACCGGCCGCAACCGCCGTCACGTTGCTGTGCGGGGCGATGATCGACGCCGGTGTATGGCTATCGGCCGCGGTACCGTTGCCGAACCGGCCCGCGTCGTTCGCTCCCCAGCAGGTTTCGCCGCCGTCGACCACAGCGCAGACAAAACCGACGCCACTGGACAGCGCGGTCACGTTGCTGTTGGCGGGAATGACCTGCAACGGCCCGCCGCTGGTGGTCAAGGCGCCATTGCCGAATTCGCCATGAATATTGGCACCCCAACACTGGACGCCACCACCGACGATAGCGCAGCTGAAAACGTCGGTGAGATAACCAGAACTGACTGTCGAAATGACTGTCGCGCCGCTGCCGGCGGGAATGGCCTGGATCGGAGCGAAGCTTTCGGATCGCCGGCCGTCGCCGATCTGGCCGTCGCCGTTTGCCCCCCAGCACATCATTTTCGACCCCGCCAAAGCACAAGCGTGCCAATAACCCGCGGTAATCATCGAAACATTGCTCCCGGCCGGGATCACCGTCACCGGAGTCGAACTCTGGAGCGCGCTGTTGTTTCCCAATTGGCCCTGGGCGTTGGAGCCCCAGCATTGCACGCCGCCATTGATCACGGCGCAACTGAACGCGCCACCCGCGGCAACCGCCGTCACCCCGCTACCCGGAGGAAACACCTGCAGGGGGGTGGCAACAGCCTGGGTCGGGGTGTTGCCAACCTGGCCATTGAAATTGAATCCCCAACAATAGACACCGCCGCTGACGACAGCGCAATGGTGCAGGCTGCCGGATGCAATCGCCGTGGCGCCGCTGGCCGGCCCGGTAAGCGGCGTAGGAACCAGGCTATCGGCAAACGCGCCGTTGCCCAACCCGCCAAAGCCGCCCTGCCCCCAGCACTGGACCAAACCGTTGACGATCGCGCACGTCGTGTTACCGCCTGCGGCGACCGCGGTCACATTACTGCCTGGCGCAAAGACCTGCGCAGGCTGATGGCTATCCGTTCGGCTATTGATACCCAACTGACCTGCCTGGTTGGAACCCCAACATTGCAGGCCGCCGTTGACCACGGCGCAGGCATACTCACTCCCCGCAGAAATCATGGTGGCCTGGCTGCCGGCCGCGATTGTCTGCAGCGGTGTGAAGGGATACGCCGAATTGCCGCCGCCGAGCTCGCCGAGGACATTCATACCCCAACAAAGCACGCCACCGTTTTGCAGCGCGCAGCTGAAATACGAGCCCGCGCCGACCGCGCTGACGCCACTGCCCGCGGCGATCACTGCGGTCGGCCTCGGCACGACCGCAGAACCGACATTGCCGACTTCTCCCGCCGAATTGCCGCCCCAGCAATACACGCCACCGCCAACAGCAGCGCAACTGTGCAGATACCCGGCTGCGATGGACGTGACCGACGGCAACACCTGGTCCGAATTCACGAGGAGTGTCGCGACGATGTTGAGGCCTTGCGTCACGCCATCGGTGGCGCTGACATCAACGGAAAAGGAGCCGGCCCGGGTCGGCGTTCCGGCGACGGCGACGCTGCCGTACCCGTTGTATGTCGCCGTTAAACCGGTCGGCAATCCCGAGACGACAACGCCGGTGACCGGCCCTGAGGAAGAGACCAGCAAATTGGCCGAGTAAGATTGATTGACCGTCGCGGGCGACAACTGGGGGGTAATCAGTTGAGGAGGCGTGGCAAGCGCATCGACACACAGCAACCATGCCATGCCCAACAGCGAGGCTACCGCAGCCCGGCTCCGCAAACGAGCTTTCAGAATTTCGCACATATCAATTTCACCCCGCTTTGCGCTTCCCTATTTGCTTGCGACAGGCCTCGTATTTCGCTCGTAAAACTGCCGGCAGCGAAGTCCGGAACAAACTACCCGCGTAACAAGAGCATGTTATCTCGGGATGCGAAACGTGTCAGCAAGGAAGTTGTAACGAAATTGACGCTGGAATACGCCTCCTCAGCCCATGCTCGCGCAGTCAACTCAAGTTGGTGGCGCTATTGCCTTGCGTCGCCTTCTCTTCCTCCTGCTGCTGCAAGCGCCACATTTCGGCAAACTTGCCGTTCAGGTCGATCAACTCGCGGAAGTTGCCGCGTTCGACGATGCGTCCGTCGCTCATCACCAGGATCTGGTCGGCATCGACCACCGTCGATAGCCGGTGCGCGATGGTGAGCGTGGTGCGGTTCTGCGCGATCTCGCGCAACTCGGCCTGGATCGCCTTCTCGGTGGCGGAGTCCAGCGCCGAGGTGGCCTCGTCGAAGATCATGATCACAGGATTCTTCAACAGCGTTCGCGCGATCGCCACGCGCTGCTTTTCGCCACCCGAGAGCTTCAACCCGCGCTCGCCGACCGGCGATTCGTATTTCGCGGGCAGCGTTTCGATGAACTCGTGGATATGCGCGGCCCGCGCAGCCTCCACCACCTCGTCCTTGATCGCCTCGGTGCGGCCGTAATGGATGTTGTAGCGGATCGTGTCGTTGAACAGC